>CAJOPJ010000067.1 GCA_905236325.1 uncultured Selenomonadaceae bacterium | reverse complement strand
CGCTTCCCAAGGTGCGTGCATACTTAAAACTGCAACGCCGCTGTCAATAACTTCCATGCCATAAATAGCCATAATGTAAGCAATAGTTCCGCCGCCGCCTAAGTCAACTTTGCCAAGTTCAGAAAATTGATAGTGCACATTATTTTTATCCAGAGCCTCACGCAATTTACCAACATATTCAGCATTTGCTTCGCTTGAGCCGGATTTTCCGCGCGAACCTGTGAATTTGTTAAATACCATACCTTTGCCGAGATATGCAACATTTTTTTTGTCATAAGCACTTGCATAAAGCGCGTCATAAGCACTTGAAACATCACTGCTTAACATTACAGAATTTTGAAGTGCGCGGCGCAATTTCAATTCGGAATATTGACCGCAAGCATTCATGACTTCGGCCAGCGCATTTTCAAAATACTTAGACTTCATACCTGTTGCGCCGTAACTGCCGATTTCTTCCTTGTCAACTAAGAGGCAACACGCAGTTTTGTCAATATTTTTGTCAGCAATTTCCAACATTGCAACCAGCGAAGTAAAACTGCAAACTCTGTCGTCCTGACCATAACCTAGAACCATGCTTCTGTCAAAACCAAGTTCACGCGCACGACCTGCCGGTACTAAAGCAAGTTCAGCCGAAAGAAAATCTTCCTTGTCAATGTTGTATTTTTCTTTGATAAGTTTATAAATGCCGTCCTTGACAGATTCTTTGTCGCCGTCCTTGAGTGGATAATTTCCAACTAAAATATCAAGATTTTCACCGGTTATGACTTTAGTTGCGTCTTTTTTCATTTGTTCTTGCGAAAGGTGAATCAGCAAATCAGTTACGCAAAATACAGGATCGGTTTCATCTTCGCCAATTTTAATTTCCAAAACTTCGCCGGTTTTTTTTACAACAACGCCGTGCATTGCAAGTGGCAAAGTCACCCATTGATATTTTTTAATGCCGCCATAGTAGTGCGTATCAAGATAAGCAAGCCCGCCGTCCTCATAAAGTGGATTTTGCTTAACATCAAGTCGGCAGGTATCGACATGTGCGCCGAGAATTTTTAAGCCGCATTCGATAGGTTCAGTTCCAATTTGAAACATAACCAAAGATTTTTTCATAAAAGCATAATAAACTTTGTCGCCGGGTTTTAAAGTCTGTCCGGTGCTGATAATATTTTCAAGATTTTTGTAGCCGACTTTTTCAGCCTGCAAAACAGCATGAGCAACACTTTCGCGTTCAGTTTTGCAGGTGCTTATAAAGTCGATATAATCCTTGCAAAGATTTTCCATTGCAACTTTGTCTTCCTGCGTGTAAGTACTCCACACGCTGGATTTTTTGTTTTTGTCTTCAGCCATTAAAATCTTCCTTTCCAAAAGAACTTTTTGCATTATAGCACAAATTTTTTTTTGTTGTTGAAGTTTTTTTGCAATTAAAATATAATTAATGCCGAAATTTTTATTGGGAGGCTGAACAACTGGCAAGATGAAAAAAGAACTTATTCACCTTGAAAATATTGTTAAGACATTTGGTAATCTGACTGTCTTGGACGAAATTGACTTAACAATCCACGAAAATGAATTTGTAACTTTACTTGGACCATCAGGTTGTGGAAAAACTACGCTGCTTAGAATTATCGGCGGCTTTGAACAACCGGACAGTGGCAAGGTTATTTTCGACGGCAAAGATATTACACGCATACCGCCGAATCAAAGACCAATCAATACTGTCTTTCAAAAGTATTCATTATTTTCGCACATGAACGTTGAGGAAAATATTTCTTTCGGACCAAAAATTGCCGGCAAATCAGATGACTATATCAAAGGCAAAGTTAAGTATGCGCTAAAACTTGTCAACCTTGAAGGTTATGAAAATCACGATGTTACAAAACTTTCAGGCGGACAGCAACAGCGTATTGCGATTGCAAGAGCGATTGTCAATGAACCTAAAGTCCTGCTGCTTGACGAACCATTGAGCGCATTGGATTTAAAACTTAGACGCGCCATGCGCAATGAACTTGTCCGCATAAATCGCGAAACAGGAATAACTTTTATTTTTGTCACGCACGACCAAGAAGAGGCCTTGTCAATGTCTGATACTGTGGTGGTTATGAATCAAGGTTACATTCAACAAGTCGGTACGCCGGAAAATGTTTACAATGAACCGGAAAATGCTTTTGTGGCTGACTTCATTGGCGACAGCAATATTATTAACGGCGTAATGGTTCGCGACAAATTGGTTAGAATTTTGGGGCGCGAATATCAATGCGTCGATGAAGGCTTTCCGGAAGAATGTCCTGTTGATGTTCAGATTCGCCCCGAAGATATTACGCTTGCCGAACCTCAAGATGACGCGCTGAATGGAACTGTAACACGCGTCGGCTTTTGGGGTATGTCTTATGATATTATTGTTGAGGCAGGCGGAATTGAATGGCTTGTTCAATCAATTCACGGTCGCAAAGTCGGCGAACAAGTCAGTTTGCATTTGGATCCCTACAACATACAAATTATGAGCAAGCCGCAGTCGGAAGATGAGGCTGCGTTAATTGAAAATGTATAATTGTCCACTATTTTTTTTGGAGGTAAAATAAAAAAATGAACAAAATCAAAATTGCCTTACTTGGCGCAGGAACTATCGGCGGCAGTGTAATTAAATATTTGCAGGAAAATCAAGCAATTATTACACAACGCGCCGAAGCCGAAATCGAAATTAAAAATATTTTGGTTCTGCCGCGTGAAATTCCGGCTTTGCAAGAGAAAGGCTTGCCTGCTACAAATGACTATGACTCAATCTTGAACGATGATGAAATTAAAATTGTCGTGGAACTCATGGGCGGGATCAATCCTGCGAAAGATTTTATCCTGCAAGCTATGGCGCACGGCAAAAATGTTGTCACTGCTAACAAAGATGTTGTCGCGCAATTCGGCGCGGAACTTTTTGACGCTGCAGAAAAAAATCATGTTGACTTTTTATTTGAAGCCTCAGTCGGCGGCGCAATTCCAATTATTATGCCGCTGAAACGTTCGCTTACTGCCAACAAAATTACCGAAGTACTCGGTATTGTGAATGGCACAACAAACTATATGCTTACAAAAATGACTTCCAGCGGCGTTGATTATGACACAGTGCTTAAAGAAGCGCAGGAAAAAGGCTACGCTGAACGCAATCCTGCTGCTGATGTTGAAGGCAAAGATGCTGGCAGAAAAATCGCTATCCTTGCGTCAATTGCTTTTAATTCACGCGTCAAGTTTGAAGATGTCGCGATTGAAGGTATTACAAAAATTACGCCGGCTGATATTAAGCACGCTGAACAGCTTGGTTATGTTGTAAAACTTTTGGCTATTGGCAAGCAGTCTGAACTTGGAATTGATGTTCGCGTTCACCCTGTCCTGCTTGATAAAAATCATCCGCTTGCAAATGTTCACGGCGTTATGAATGCAATTTTTGTACGCGGCGTACCTGTCGGCGAAACTATGTTTTATGGTCCGGGTGCAGGGGAACCGACTGCCTCTGCTGTAATTTCAGACATTATCGAAATTACACGAGGCATTCTGACTGAAAGTTCAGGGCGTTTTGGTTGCACTTGTTATGAACAAAAAAATATTTGCCCTGTCGAAGAAACTGTTTCTGCTTACTATTTGCGTTTACTGGTTGATGATAAGCCCGGCGTACTTGGACAAATTGCAACAAGTTTCGGCAACGCCAATGTCAGCTTAAAATCTGTTATGCAAGCTGAAGTCGAAATGCAAGACCACGCAGAAATTGTTGTTGTAACTCACGCAGTTAAACATAAAAATATTTTAAAGGCAGAGGACGCACTTAATAAACTTGATTCTGTCGATAAAATTTTAAGCGTCATTCGCGTGGAATAATATAGTTGTTAGGGATTAGTGGTTAGGGGTTAGGGATTAGAAAATCTCTAGCCCCTAAATTTCTGCCGAATGGAGGAAAATTTATGCGTCGCTATCTGATAATATTTTTGTCAATATTTTTGTTTGCATTGGCTGCGCTGGCAGGAACTACTTATAGCATCGGTGCTGATGAAAAAATTTCGCCAATACAGCAATTAACTGCTTATACAACTTTGCCGGCGGAAACCGCAACAATTTTAGCTGAAGCCTATGAAAATCAAAACAATGTGCGCGTAAACTTCACAATCCTCGCGCCGAAAGATTTATTGCAAAAAATGCAAGATGATGCAGTTTCCGACCCAACAGTTGTAAAAACAGTTGACTTAGTCATTGCCGACAGTGAAGTTTTAAATCAAGCCGCCCAGTTAAATTTACTTACGCCAAACGCTACAGAAATCAACGACGCAGTTAAAAATGACTTCAAGGACGAAGTTGATCGCTGGATTGGCATTTGGTACGATCCAATAGTTTTTTGCGCAAGCAGAGATTTTTTGCGTAATGTTAATGATATTCCAAACACTTGGGAGACACTTTCTAAAACTGAAAATTTGCGTATTGGAATTACAGATTTTCTTGCGGCTGACGCAGCGTCAAATTTAATGATTCAGCTGATTGGAAATTTTGGCGACGCAAAGACTTATGAAATTTTGCGCGGACTGCATCCTAAAGTCGTTCAGTACACAAAATATCTATCAAATCCTGTCCGTCAAGCAGGAATGGGCGAAGTTGATATTTCAGTCGCCGTCGCAAGTGAAAGTTTTCGCTATCTGCAAGAAAATTATCCCCTGAAAATAATTTATCCCGCCGACGGCACAAGCTATCTTTTAACCGGCGTTGGAATTACTGCTAAGGACGCGACGCAGAATTTAATTGCAAAAAATTTTTCCGACTGGCTGCTTAGCGACGACGCACAAGTTGCCTTGCAAACGCACGGCTTTTATTTTTTGACTACCAATCCGCGCAATTTGTCTTACAAAACTTTTGCAGGAAAAAATCTTGTCTTGCTGAATCGCGAACAAAATTTTACGCCGGAACAACGCCAAGATTTTTTGGAACGCTGGGTTAAATATATCAGATTTGGTTTACAAGCAAAGGAGCAATCAGCAAATTGAAAAATTTAAAAGCAGGAATTATCAGCTTAGGCTGTGCAAAAAATTTAGTCGATACCGAAGTTATGCTTGGAATTTTGCAAGAAAACGGCGTTGAAATTACGCCAAATCCTGCCGAAGCAGAAATTTTAATTATAAATACCTGCGCGTTCATTGCGTCGGCAAAGGAAGAATCTATCACAACAGTTTTGAATTTTTCAGAATACAAGCAGGAAGGCAAATGTAAAGCCTTGATTGTGGCAGGTTGTTTAGGGCAAAGATACAGACAAGAACTTTTGGACGAAATGCCCGAAGTTGACGCTATAATCGGCACGGCTGCTTGGCACAGGATTATGGAGGCTGTTGAGGAAAGTTTGGCAGGGCGACGCGTTATTTTAATCGGCGAGCGCGAAAAAATCTACAGCGCAGATACACCAAGACTTCGTACAACGCCTGACTATACAGCTTATGTAAAAATTGCTGAAGGCTGCGATCATCGCTGTGCATTTTGTGCTATTCCACTAATTCGCGGCAAACAAATTTCACGCACGATTGAAGATATTGTTGCTGAAGTTAAAAAATTGTCTGCTGCAGGCGTTAAGGAAATAAATTTAATCGCACAAGACACTACAAATTATGGACGCGATATTTATGGCAAACCGCGCCTTGCAGATTTACTGCGCGAACTTGTCAAAGTTGAAAAAATTTCTTGGTTCAGAATTTTATATGCTTATCCGCAAACTTTTACAGATGAACTGATTGACTTAATTGCAACTGAACCCAAAATCTGCAACTACATTGACTTACCACTGCAACACGCCTCTGACAGCGTTTTAAAGCGTATGCACAGACCGGACACGCGCAAATCAATCGAAACTTTGATTAACAAACTGCGCACCAAAATTCCCGACGTTTCAATACGCTCAACTTTTATGGTCGGTTATCCAGGCGAAACTGACGCTGAATTTTCCGAACTGAAAAATTTTGTGCAAGAAATGCGCCTTGATAAAGTCGGCGTTTTTGTCTATTCACCTGAAGAAGATACGCCGGCTTTTGAAATGGAAGAGCAGATTTTGGAAGATGTTGCGCAGGAACGCTACCACGAGCTGATGAGTATTCAAAGCTTAATTTCGCAGGAAATAAATGAACAGCTTGAAGGCAAAGAATTTGAGGTTTTGATTGAAGGACGCGATGCAGAAGTTCCTGAAGTTGTGGCTGGCAGAAGTTACCGAGAAGCTCCTGAAGTTGACGGACAGATTTACATTGAAAACGACAGCAAAAGCAATCCCGGCGACATTGTGCGTGTTAAAGTTCTTGCAGGTTTTGCTTATGACTTGGCGGCAGAAAAAATTTAGTAATTTTTTTATGACTTTAGAAATTAGACTTTAGCGACTCAATGAAAGGAAAAATTTTAATGGCGGAATTAAATACAGTAAAAGTTAAAGTGCCGGCAACTTCGGCAAATTGCGGACCAGGCTTTGACTGCTTGGGCTTAGCAGTAACTGTTTACAATGAACTTGAAATGACTTTGCTTGAGGAAAATAAATTGCTTATTGAATCGACAGGCGAAGGCGCAGAATCAATTCCGACCGACGACAAAAATATTGTTTGGAAGTCAGCGCGTATGGTTTTGGAGCGTTCAGGTTTTGGACACAAGTTCAAAGGCGCGATTATAAAAATGAACAACAATGTTCCAATGTCGCGCGGTTTAGGTTCAAGTGCAGCAGCGATAGTCGCAGGACTTGTCGCTGCAAATGAAATTATCGGCAAGCCTTTCAACAAGCAAGACCTGTTGAAATTTGCAACCGAAATTGAAGGTCACCCTGACAATGTTGCACCTGCGTTGTTTGGCGGTTTTACAGTCAGCGTTGTTGATAATAAAGGCGCAGTGCAAACATTTTCATTCCTGCCGAAACTGAAATTAAAAATGATAGTTGCCGTGCCTGATTTTCAACTTTCAACGCGAACTGCGCGTCAAGTTTTACCGGCAAATGTGCCGCTTAAAGACGCAATTTTCAATATCAGCCGCGCCTCAATGTTGATAGCCGCGCTGATTCAAGGCAAGGAAAATTTTCTGTCTTGCGCATTTGACGACGCATTACATCAGCCTTATCGCAAGGAACTTGTGCCCGGTATGAATGAAGTTTTCGACGCTGCTAAAAAATCTGACGCTATCGGCGTTGCACTGAGCGGCGCAGGACCTTGCTTAATAGCTTTTTCGCCGATGCACAAGCACATTGAAAACAATATCGCAACTGAAATGGTGCAAACTTTCAAACAGCACGGCGTACAGTCTAGCGCAATGATTTTAGACTTGGATACAAAAGGCGCAACAGTTTTGAATTGAAAATTTAGAATTTGGAATTGAGAATTGACAATGGAAATTCGGCAGTTGGAATATTTTTGTGCGGTAAGTGCGCTTGAAAGTTTCACAAAGGCGGCAAATTTTTTACATGTATCGCAACCTTCCGTGACAAAAACAGTGCAAGCGTTGGAAACTGAATTAAACTTGGAACTTTTCGACCGCAGCCAAAAACAAATTTGCTTGACGGCGGCGGGCGAAGTTTTTTTATTGCACGCAAAAAAAATCCTGCGCGAAGTGTCGGAGGCGCAGTTTGCAATGGAAAAATTTTCAAACGCAACAGGCGGTGTAATTCGGCTTGGACTTCCGCCAATGGTCGAGTCTTATTTGTTTCCAAAATTCTTCCTGCGGCTGAAATCTAAAAATCCTGAAATAAATTTGCAGTTGATTGAATGTAATTCCTCAGCAGAAGTTCAAGAAAAAATTTTGCGCGATGAACTGGACTTCGGAATAATTTTTTCACAGGCGGACGAATTAAGTAAAAATTCCATGACTCTGCTGGAAGATGAATTTTTAATTTGCATGGCGGCAAATCACAAACTTGCACGCGCCGAAAAAATTTCATTCGCCGATTTAAAATCTGAAAAATTTATCCTGCAACCGCAAGGCACGGTGCAAAATTTATTGACGCTGAAATTTTCTGCAGAGGCTTCCTTCGCGCCAGAAATTTTGCTGTTTACTTCGCAACTGCACACAATCAAAGACCTAGTTTCAAGCGGCGCGGCTATTTCACTACTGCCGAAGTTCGCGGTAAAAAATTCCACAAATTTAATTTCAAAATCGCTCACGCCGCCGCTGAAGTTCAAAATAAATTTAATTTGGAACGGCTTGAAAGAACTTTCAACATTAGGCAAAAAATTTGTTACAGCCGTCAGTTGTTAGTCTTTAAATTGAATTGTTAATATTTAACAGCTAAATTTTGACAAAGGAGTAATTTTTATGGTTTATTTTGTTGGCGCAGGACCTGGCGCACCGGATTTAATAACAGTTCGCGGACTTAATTTGCTGAAGTCGGCTGATGTAGTCATTTACGCAGGTTCACTTGTCAATCCTGAAATTTTACAAAATTGCAAGGCGGACGCAAAAATTTTCGACTCAGCAAAAATGACACTGCAGGAAGTCTTGCAAGAAATTTTCCAAGCTGAAGAAAAAAATTTAACAACTGTCAGACTGCACAGCGGCGATCCATCAATTTATGGCACAATCCGCGAACAAGCCGATGCATTAGCTGGGCGCGGAATTAAATTTGAAGTCGTGCCCGGTGTAAGTTCATTTTTAGCTGCGGCGGCAAGTTTAAAATCTGAATTAACTTTGCCAAGCGTCACTCAGTCGATAATGATAACGCGCTTTGCAGGCAGAACTCCAACGCCTGAACGCGAACAGCTGAAAAATCTTGCGCGGCACAAAACTACGCTGTGCATTTTTTTATCAATACAAATGCTGGCGGAAGTTGTGGAAGACTTAAAAGCCGCCGAACTTTCTGACGCAACACCTATTGTAATTGTTTTTCATGCGTCGCGTCCTGATGAAAAAATTATTCGCGGCACTTTGTCGGATATTGTGGAAAAAGTCGCGCCTAAAAATTTCAAACGCACGGCTTTAATTTTAGTCGGCGAAGTTTTCAACAAAAATGCTGATTACGCTGAATCAAAACTTTATGACGCAAATTTCAGTCATATGTTCCGCGATAAAAAAATTTAAATTTGCAGGAAAAATTTTTTCAACGCTGAATTAGTTATTAAATTAAAAATTTTCTAAAATCTTGAAAGGTGGTTTTTTTTCATGAGTGAGGCTAAGAAGGCAGTTGCAATAGTTTGTGGTGGCGGTCCTGCACCTGGTATGAACGCTGTTATTCACGCAGTCACAGTTGCTGCTAAACGCGCAGGTTGGACAGTTTATGGCATGTACGATGGCTTTTCACATCTTGGCAAAGGCGAAAAAT
>CAJOPJ010000066.1 GCA_905236325.1 uncultured Selenomonadaceae bacterium | reverse complement strand
GACAAGATTTTTTCCAAATGTCCGAAATCATTGTTGGTCGCCGCAAGAAGACAATTTTAAAGTTATTGAAACAGAACTTACTGACAGGCCGCAAATATTGGCGATTGGTCGTTTGCAACTTTTACAGTATTTGTATTTGTGGAAAGATTTGCCGACACAAGAAATTGGATCGCCAAAAGTTGAAGTTAAAGACATGAACAACCAAATTATTGAAGGCGGTATTTATTATAAACTGCCAAAAAATTCCACTTTGCAAATTTACACCGAGTTCGATTGTCAAATTATTGTAAACAAAAATAATGTCGTCGAAAAAAAATTTTTTGTAAAAAGCGGAGATTTTTTTAATATTGGTGAAATAAAATTTGGATATGAAATAAAAATTTTGTACGGTTTGGATTGTGTTTGGTCTGTTAATTATGAACGCGCAGAAAAAGGAAATGCACAAGCTGACGAAGAATTATTTTTTAAACTTGAGCGCGGCAGAGGAAGGCAAATTAAAATTCCGCATACTTGGGGAAGTATCGGCGGCAAGTTGAAAAATTTTCCGAAAGTCAAAAATTGGCTTTACAAAAGTATCCGCAAAGGTTTTGTTAATGAAGAATCTTACTTGACATTCAAGCAATTTATTTTGAATTTTTGACAGGTGATTTTAATGAATGAAAATTTTCCTTACACTTCGCTTTGTGTGGTTATCGGAAAAAATAAAAAGAGTGTTGGCAAGTTAAAGCGATTAACTGATGTTGAAAATAATTCAATAATAAAATGTTTCAATAGCCAATTTCCAAGCCAAACGTCTTTGGAGAATAAAAATTGTACTTTATCGATAAATTTTATTGGTATCTTCGGTTGGCGAATAAAACCGAATGGATTAAATGTATATAGGACAGAAACGGATTCAGTATGTTACTTTAAAAAAATTCCTGTTGAAATTTTTATTCTGCAAGATTGTAAAAATGAAACTGACTTGAGAACTATTTTGCAAGACGGAATTGATTTTGATTTTTCTACAGGCAGGGCTTTAATAGTTTATCAAGTAAGCGAAAATATTTTTCGTGGTGTGCATTGCTCCAAAAATGATTTTGAAACCATTGGCAACAAGAAAAAAATTAAATCTGAATCTTTGACTCTTTGCGAAATTAACCGTCAAGATTGTATTTTTATCGAAGAAAAAATTTTTTATTCAAAACTGAATTTTAGTGGTTCTATTGGGACTTTGCGCATAGAAAGCACAGACAGTTACATAAAAGACAAAATTATTTCGCATATCAATCAAACCAATTTTAAAAATAATTTTTCAGAAACAGATTTGCAGACCTTCAGAGATTTTATAAAAAATTTTTCGACTGCTGATTTTTATAAAGAAATTGCAAGCGAATATTTGATTTCGGTTGACGACGCAAAAAAATATGTCAATGAATTTGTTTCTGCCAATGAAGAATATTTGCGTACTGAAATTTTTGACGACGAAGTTTTGACAAGCATTTTAATTAAATCGCCTAAATTACTTGAACAACTGCTTGAACTTTTGCAGGAACAATGGCAAGCTGAAAATCAAGAAAAAATTGCTGAAGTAAATTTACAACTGCGCGAAGTTCAGCAAAAAATTGAGGAAGAATTAAAAACTTGTATTGAATTGGAAGAAGAAATTAAAAATAAGCAATCTGAACTGGAAGAAATTTCCAATCAAATAAAACAGCGTGAAAATTTTGCAACGGACGTTGAAAATAAAATTTCCGAACGCATTGAGGCTGCGAAAAAAAATGCGGCTGATTTTATTTGCGAAATGGCTTTTGTAAATCCAACTTTTGAAAGTCCGCAACCTGTACAAAATATTTTTTATCGTGCCGGAAAAAATGTTGAAGGCAACGACACAGAAATTGAAGATTTAAATGATTTTATTTACACTCTTGAAACCGAAATCGGCGGCGAGGGCGTTCACAGTGAAAATATTTTGCCATTCGCGGCTTATTTAATTGCGGCTTATGTTAATAAAATTTTATTGCTTTTGGCGGGACCAAATGCGCGTGATATTGCCGACGCTTTTTCTGTAACTTTGACAGGAAAAACTGCGGCAATTTTTGATTGTGCCTGCGTAAAGTCATTGGAAGATTTTTCAACAGTTGCCGAAAATGACGACGAAGTTATAGCGGTGTT
>CAJOPJ010000065.1 GCA_905236325.1 uncultured Selenomonadaceae bacterium | reverse complement strand
TTATTGCTTGGCGCGAAATTTTTATTTCAATGCCTTCAGCAATTTTCAAGTTAACAGTTTCATCTTCAAGCGCAGTTATCTCACCATAAATTCCGCCGATAGTTACAACTTCGACGCCGATTTTTAGTTCGGAAAGCATTTGTGCGCGTTGTTTTTGAGCCTGTTTTTGCGGACGATACAGCAGGAGATAAAAAATTACCAACATAAAAATTATTGGTAACCAACTGATCATACTTGCCATTACTTCTTCACTCAATTTAATTTCCACCTTTCAACTCAGCTGCCAAATCTTCGGCAGTTAAAATATTTTTGCTAATTTTATAACCTTTGCGCCTGAGCCTGTCAGCAAGTTCAACAGGCGCAGGAACATCCAGTCCTAGATTTTTAATTTGCACAATGTCAGAAAAAATTTCTTGCGGCGTGCCGGATTTTAAAATTTTTCCTTGCGACATAATGAAAATTTTTTCAGCCTGCGCAGCTTCGTCCATGAAGTGCGTTATCAAAATTATTGTCAAACCTTGCGCATGGAGTTTTTTTATTAAGCGCATAACTTCGCGGCGACCTTGAGGATCCAACATTGCAGTCGGTTCATCAAAGACAATAATTTTTGTTTGCATTGCGATTGTGCCGGCAATGGCAATACGCTGTTTTTGTCCGCCACTTAGTTTTGTCGGCGAAAAATTTTTATAATTCAACATTCCGACGCTGTCAAGTGATAAATCAACGCGCCGCCGAATTTCTGCAGGTTCAATGCCTAAATTTTCCAAGCCGAACGCAACATCATCTTCAACAATCGCCGCAATAATTTCATTGTCAGGATTTTGAAAGACCATTCCGACTTTTGAGCGAATCTGCCACAAATTTTCCGCAATCGCCGTGTCCAAATTATCAACAAAAACTTTGCCTTCAGTCGGAATCAAAAGCGCGTTAAAATGTTTTGCCAAAGTTGATTTTCCTGAGCCGTTCGTCCCAATTATCGCAACAAATTCACCTTCGGAAATTTCGCAGTTGACATTTTCCAACGCAACTTTATCATTCGCGTAACAGAAATTTAAATTTTTAACTTTAATAACTGCCATAAAAATCTCCTTCGGCTTGTATTTTATCTGAAAAAAATTGTATCGGCAAGTTCAAGCCAAAAAATCTGCAAAAACAATATTGCTGACTTTAAAACCTCGCGCAGTAAAAAAAATCCTGTCGCCTTCATTTTTCAGCAAATTCAGCTTTAAGTATTTATCAATCACCGCGCCATAAACATCAAAAATATTTTTACCAAAATGCGCGGTGAATTTTTTTGCGCTAATGCCTTCAACCATTCGCAAGCCAAGAAAACAAAATTCCTCCATCGCGGCTTGAAGCGTAACAATTTCCTCAACTTCAGAAATATTTTCGCCGGCTTGAATTTTTTTTATATACTCGGCAACAGGTTTTATATTTGAAGTGCGCAAATTGCCATCAAAACTATGTGCGCCGGCACCAAAACCAAAATATTTTTTACCTGTCCAATAGCCGATATTGTGCCGACTTTCAAAATTTTTTTTCGCAAAATTGCTGATTTCATAGCGTTCAAAGCCCAGCGCAGGAATTTTTTCAGTAATAAAATCATACATTTCAGAAACTAAATCCTCGCTCGGCAAGTTCAAAAAATTTTTCTGCGCAAAAAATTTCGTGCCTTCCTCAATTTCAAGACCATAAATCGAAATGTGTTGAATATTTAAATTTGCGGCAATTTCAATCGCAGTTTCCAAGTCTTGCAAAGTTTGATTCGGCAGAGCGTACATTAAATCGACGCTGACATTGTTAAAATATTTTTTTGCTTGAGCAACAGTTTCAAGCGCAGTTTTTGAGTCGTGAATCCTGCCTAAAATTTTCAGCAAATTGTCATTGAAACTTTGCACGCCGATACTAAGTCTGTTAAAACCAAGTAAGCGCAATTCACGCAGGAAGTTTTTATCGACAGTACCGGGATTTATTTCAATTGTAATTTCTGCTTGAGAATCGATTTTGAAAAATTTTTTCAGCGCATTTAAAATTTTTGCCAACTGATTTATTTTTAAAATGCTTGGAGTTCCGCCACCAAAATAGATAGTATTTACATTGTGGTTAATATTTTGCAGTGAAATTTCTCTACAAAGCGCGTCGATATAATCTTCAACTTCGCTTGGTCGGAATGTTTTTGAATTGAAAGCGCAATAATTGCATTTCTTTACGCAAAATGGAATATGGACATAAACCAAAAAAAACTTCCTTTCAAAATCAAATCGGAACAGCTTTTAAATTTTTTGTGTAAAGTCTGTAGGCAATTATCAAAAATACCATTGTGGCAAACCAGCTGATACCATAAACCGCCATTAAAGTTTCATAGGTTGGATAGTCTTGAAAGACGGTGAAAACCCAAACAATTCTGATTCCACAAACGCAAACTAAACTAATCATTGCCGGCGGCATTGAAATTCCATAGCCACGCATTGCTCCGGAAATAACTTCCATGACAACGCTGATAATTTCAGGCGCAATAATAAACCAAATTCTGATTACACCAAGCCTTACAACTTCAGGATCTGAATTGAAAAAAGTTACAAGCGGCTCTGCAAAGAAAATTATAAACGCCGACAAAATCAGCATTAAAACAGAATTGAGACCCAGCGTCGTCCAAAGTATTTTTTTACAGCGTGGTAAATTTCCTGCACCATAATTTTGACTGACAAAAGTTGTTGCAGCTTGACCAAAACCTGCCGTCAAGCAAAATACATTTATTTCAATTGTGAACGCCGCAGCAGATGCTGCCATTGCGTCAGGACCTAAGCCGTTAATCGCCGATTGAATCAGCAAATTTGACAGAGAAAAAACCATGCCTTGAATACCGGCAGGAAGTCCGATTCTGACAATTTCTTTAATGCAATGCTTGTCAATTACAGATTCATTAAATTCCAATTTAATAAGTTGTGCAGAATTTCTAAGCGACCGAAAAAGCATCAATGCGCTGACGCCATTTGCAATTACAGTTGCCCAAGCAACGCCTTCAACGCCAAAATCAAACGCCAAAACAAACAATAAATTCAGTCCAATGTTCAAAAAACTTGCAACTGTTAAAGCTACCAGTGGAGTTTGAGTATCGCCGTGACTGCGAAAAATTGCCGCTTCAAAATTAAAAATCCCCATGAGCGGCAGTCCAAAAGCATAAATTCTGAAGTAACTTTCTGCCATTGGTTCAACTTCGGCAGGAACTTCCAGTAAGTCGAACACAGGATTAACCACAATTTGCGCAATAATGCAAAGTCCAATTCCGACAACCAAAGCCATCATAAACGCTGAATAAACTGCGTCTTGAATTTTTTCAAACTGCCTTGCGCCAATGTTTTGTGCAATAACAACATTTGCGCCCAAACTCAAACCCATGAACAGATTAACCAGCAAGCCTATCAAAGCAACATTATTTCCGACAGCCGCCATTGCGTTTTTGCCGACAAACTGACCAAGTACAGCAGTATCAGCCGCGTTCAAAAGTTGTTGCATTACGCCTGTTAGAGCCAGCGGCAGGGCGAAAATTAAAATTTTGTCCCAAAGCGAACCATTCAGCATATCAATATTGCGATTGCGCGCTAACTTGAAGATTGAGTTTATAAAAAACATTCCTGCGCCTCCAATGACTAAATAAAAAAAGCAGGATTTTCACCTGCTCCATGCTTGCAAAAAAATATTTTACTCAACAGTTGCTTTTGCCAATTCTTCAGCGCGTTTGTCGAAGCGGCTCATAATTTCGTCGTAAGTTTTGGAAGTTATGTCAGGCATTGAATCAAGCCCTGTTTTTTGATTCCAAATTGCCCCTGCTTGACTGAAACCATCTTCAACAGCCGAACGCAGTTTAGCAAGTTTGTCAGGATCGCCGGCCGCGATTGTGTCCGCCAAGTCGAAAATTCTGCTTGCCACAGCGTCAACCGACCATTCGCCACCGTCTGCAACAGCTTTAGCAGCGTCTTCAGCATTGGTTGCGACTTCAGGCAGGGCGAATTTTGAGGCATCGACAAGCACGCCATCAAAGTTCAGCATACCAATTCCATCGTCCAGCCAGCCTTGCAGTTGGTCATTTGTGTCTTGCAAAGATTGAATCATCATATTCAACATTGTTTGCTGACTTACTTGGATAGCGTCCTGTAGTGCTTGAACTTGATCTTTTGACAAACCTTTTGTACTTGTTGTAGCGTCGTCCACAGTTTCAGTTTCAGCTTTTTGTTGAGCAGCTTTTGCCGCGTCCGAAATGTCAACTGAATAAGCCCCGCCGACTTTTTCATCAATATCTGCAGTTGCTACATTTGACGCGCTGTAGGCATCTTTGGCAGCTGAAACATTTTTGTTTTGCGTGGCGTAGGAATTAATTTGCGTTGACAGATTGGCAATAGTTCCGACATCCATTTTAAAAACCTCCTCCGTAAGGTAACAGAATCCTATCATTATAATCTGAAACTTATTTTACATTAACGCTTTAAAAAGTCAATGATTTTTTTTAGTTTGCAAAGCTTAGCTGATATTTAA
>CAJOPJ010000064.1 GCA_905236325.1 uncultured Selenomonadaceae bacterium | reverse complement strand
TTTCCGCGCCTTTGCCTGTACCGACCATTATTGCAACAGGTGTTGCAAGTCCCAATGCGCACGGACAACTTATTACTAAAATTGAAATTGCTATTGAAAATGCAAATTCGACTGTCGCGCCATTCAAAATCCAAAAAATTCCTGCAAAAATTGCTAAAAAAATTACAACAGGCACAAAAAATCCTGAAATTTTATCTGCTAATTGTGCAATTGGTGCTTTACTTGCGCTTGCTTCTTCGACCAACGCAATTATTTTTTTTATTGCGGTATCTTCGCCGACTTTTTCCGCGCGGAATTTTACAAAACCGCTTTGATTTATCGTTCCGCTTGTGACTTTATCGCCGACAAATTTATTTACAGGCAGACTTTCGCCGGTTATTGTGCTTTCGTCAACTGAAGTTTCGCCTTCAAAAATAATTCCGTCCGCTGAAAAAATTTCGCCTGGTCTGACTAAAATTTCGTCACCAATTTGCAAATTTTCGACAGGAATTTTAATTTCTTCGCCATTTTTTAAAATATTTGCAGTTTTCGGTGCAAGATTTATCAATTTTTCTACTGCTTTTGTAGTTTTACTTTTTGCTCGCGCTTCAAAAAATTTTCCGACTGTGATTAAAGTTACAATCATTCCTGCCGATTCAAAGTACAAATTCTGGCTGTATTCCGCAACTAAATTTAAATTTCCAATGCCAAGTCCTTGACCGATTCTAAAGACAGCAAACGCGCCGAAAATTGCCGCCGCCATTGAACCTAAACCAACTAAACTGTCCATGTTTGGCGATAATTTTATTAAATTTTTTAAGCCATTTATATAATATTTTCTGTTCAGATACATAATTGGCAGAATCAATAAAAACTGCGCGAATGTAAAAGTTATTGCGTTTTCCGCGCCGTCAAACAAATTTGAAATTATTTTTGGCACAGGAAACGGCAACATATTGTGCATTGCGATATAAATTGTCGGAATTAAAAAAAATATCGACCATTTCAACCTGAATTTCATTTCAGAAATTTCATTTGCGACAGGATTTTTTTGCAAATTTTCTTCTGCAGGATTTTTATTATTTTTCAATGACGCGCCGTAACCTGCATTTTCAACTGCCGAAATTATTTTGTTGGCAGGAATATTTTCATTGCGCTGAACTTGCATTGAATTGGTCAGTAAATTTACGCTGACATTTTCGCTGCCTACAATTTTTGCAACGGCTTTTTCAACTCTGGCACTACAAGCCGAACAAGTCATTCCGGTAACATTGTAAGTTTCTTTAAGCATTTTATCACATCGCTTTCTGTCGCAGTAAGTAAATAAAAATTATTGTGGTGTCAACTAGCGCGGCGATTAAGATAATTAAAATTTCTGTGTCCATTTCCAACTTTCCGGCTTGATTTAATATTGGTTCGGGATGCAATGAAAAATACATACGCGGTATTATGAAAACTAAAAAAGGCACAGTTAAGACGCTGAGCAGTGAATAGACTGCCGAAACTTTGGCGCGGATTTTTTCATCAGTCACAGCTGAACGCAAAGTCAAATATGCACCATAAATCAAAATCAGCACAAATATTGTAGTTTGTCTGGGGTCCCAGTTCCAATACGCGCCCCAAGTCAATTTGCTGAAAATTGCGCCGGAAATTGTTGCAAGCAATACAAAAATAAAGCCTAACTTTGCAGATTTTGCGCTGAGTTTGTCAAATTTCAATTCTTGCGATTTTAAAAATTTAGCTGCGAAAAAGGCACTGCAGAAAAATGCAATAACTGAAACCCAAGCAGTCGGAATGTGGAAGTAGATTATTTTTGCCAAGTTGCCGAGTCCTTGAACAGGCGGTACTATAAATATTATTGCCGCGACTGTCAGCGTTGTAAATATTGTTAAAAATTTAAGCATAAAAAATCCTCAATCCAAGTAGTCGAACAAAATTGATGACGCGACAAGCAAAATTGCGTCGAATGACAATAAAATTATTAAAAGTTCTGCGCTGAAGGTTTCGGAGTTAAATGCTGATTCAGTCAGGCTGATTGTCGGTAAAAATATTGGTAATGTCACAGGAAACAATAATATTGGAAATAAGCCGCCTTTAACTGAAGCTGAAGTTGTCAAAGCTGCTGTTAAAGTTCCTGCCGCAGAAAAACCAATCACGCCGGCTAAAACTGTTGTGATTAGTAAAAAAATATTTCCTGCCGAGCAGTCAAATAATATTAAAAATGTCGGCAGTAAAAAAATTGTCAGCGCGATTAAACTTGCCAGAGTGAAAAGCATTTTGCCGAACAATATTGCTTGAGGCGCGGCGTAAATTTTCAGCGTTGATAAAGTTCCTGCTGCTTGTTCATCATCAAATGTGCCGCTGATACCTGCGCTTGTGGCGAAAAAAATAACAATCCACAATAAAGCCGCAAGGAAATTATTTTCGACAACTGCGCCACGCATTGACAAACTCAAAGCCGCCATTGTTGTAAGCGCAAACATCATCATTGCGGCGAAAGTTGCTTTGCGTCTGAGTCCAACTAAAAAATCTTTCCAAAATATTGTTGCAATTTGTTCAGTCAAAATTTCACCTCAATGTCTAAAAAAAGCCCCCAAAATGGAGGCTGAAATTTTTCAAAAATAGGTGGTCGGGTGGACAGGATTTGAACCTGCGACCCCCGCGTCCCGAACACGGTGCTCTACCAAACTGAGCCACAACCCGAACGCCGACTATTATAACACAATAAATTCTTGCGTCAAGTTTTTTATTTAACTGTGATGTGCCATTTTCCTGGCGTTAAGTTCAGTTCAAAATGTCCATTGACAGCTGAAATATTTTGCACTGCGCCATTAACAGTGATTGAACTGCCGGAAATCAATTTGCAAGTTGCAGTTGTATTTGCCGGAACTACAAAATCATAAATTGCCGCGCCGCCTTCAAGTTGCCAAGAACTTTCAATCCTTCCGTATGGCGAATCAAAATAACCTTTCGCCCAAGTCATTGAACCGGCAAAGTCAGGTTGCGGTTGCAAAATAAAATGTTTCCAGCCTGGATTATTTTCATCGCGTTGAATGCCGAGTGAATCACTATAAAGCCAACTACCGACTGCGCCGAATGAATAGTGGTTAAAACTGTTCATTGAATTGTTTCCGCCGAAGCCATTTGCCTTAGTGTAGGAGTTCAAGCGTTCCCAAATTGTAGTTGCGCCTTGATCTACAGGATACAGCCAGCTTGGATACTGATGATTTTCAAGCATTCTGTAGGCAATGTCAGTGCGTCCTGCGTTTGAAAGTGCCTTGCTGATTTTTGCAGTACCGATAAAGCCGGTCATTAAGCTATAGGCAGGGCGTTGGACTTTGTCGTCATCAACATTTGTGCGTTCGACTGCTTCGACTAAATATTGTTGTGCAAATTGTCTTTCAGTTGGATTTAAAACATTGTTGCCGAGTGCGACTGCGTAGGAAGTTTGAGTATCCATAAGCTTGCCTTCGGTGTTCAAACTGCGGTGGGTTGTAGCGTCGAAAAATCTGTTGTTAAACCAGTTGCGTCGATTGTTATAAATATTTCTGTAAGTTGCAGCGTCGGAATTTTTGCCTAAGGCTTCTGCTGACTTAACAAAAATATCCAAGTCGTTCAGTTCGGCGGCAACTAACAAATAATTTACATCATTTTTGCTATTTTCAGGTCCAAGCCAGTCGCCGAGTTGCATTGGAGTGCCTTCAGTAACCATACCATCATTATCAATATGGTTTTCAAGATAATCAACATAAGCGCGCATTGCGTCATAATGTTCAGCCAGAGTTGCCTTGTCGCCGTACTGCATATAAATTTCAAATGGCACAGTCATACCGACACTGCCCCAGTTGATTCCGCCAAAAGCACCGCCTATTGGTGCAACATCAGGAAATCTTCCGCTGTCATCTGAAACATCGCGCACTGCTTGCAAATGGCGATTTAAAAATCTATCTGCGTCCCAAAGGTAAGTTGCAGTTGGCGCGAAAACTGATAAATCGCCGCTCCAGCCCATGCGTTCATTTCTTTGCGGGCAGTCAGTTGGAATTGATAAAAAGTTAGCGCGTGTACTCCAAACTATATTTTGATATAGCCTGTTAATATCTGAATCTGAACATTCAAAGTTGGCGGTTAAATCTTTCGCCGAACTTAAAACAGTTGCGCCGACATCTGACAAATCAAGTTCATCTAAGCCTGTAATTTCAATGTAGCGGTAGCCGTGATAGGTGAATCTTGGCGCGATAGTTTCATTGCCGCCTTTCAAGATATAATTATCAGTTGCTAATGCGCCGCGAATGTTTTCAAGCATTAAAGTTCCGCCGTGAACTGCGTCGTTGTCCGGATAAAGCATTTCGGCAAAGCGCATTGTAACCTGCTGACCTGCGCGACCATTTCTGACAATGATATTTGGCACGCCGGCTAAATTTTGCCCCATATCATAAATATAAACGCCGTCGGCGATTTTGTGAACAGATTCAGCAACGCGCCTTTCGACTGCTTGAACAGGTGCGCCTTCTTGAGCAATTAAATTTAAATTGCTGTAGTCCATTCTGTATTCAGCTTGCGTGATTGGGTGGTGCCAAGTGTCGAAATTTGCAGTAGTTTTATCAAGCGGTACAACTTTAGCTTTACGCCAGTTTGAAATATTTTCGCGTCGTGCGTCGTAAGTTTCGCCTTGAAAGAAACTAGCCGCAATTAAAGGTCCATTGTCTGAATATTGCCAGCTGTTTGGTTGAGTTGTGATAGTTTGTTCAGTGCCGTCAGTGAAAGTCACAACTAATTTTGCCAATAAAGATTGTCTGTCGCCGAAGAAGTTCCACTTTGCGCCTTCAAATGTAATTGCGCCGCTCCACCAGCCTTCAGCAAGTTGTGCGCCGATGTCATTTTTGCCTTGCTGAATTTTATTTGTAACATCATAAACTTGATAAAGCTGTGTTTTGGTGTATTGAGTAAGTTCAGGCGCAAAATATCTGTCGCTGACGCGCTGACCATTGACATAAAAATCATAAATACCACGCGCAGTAGCATAAAGTCTTGCGCGGAGAACTTGCTTTTTTTGCAGTTTAAAATCAGTGCGCAGAATCGGCATTGCTCCGTGCGAAGGATTTGTTACATATAACAAGCCGGAATTGCCGCCGTCGATTTTGTAATTTGCAATTTTATAAAGCGCGTTTGCAGGTGTGCGGAAGTTCAAAATTTCAAAGTCCTTGATTTCAGCTTTCTGCCCTGCGTCTGCAATGAAACCAACATCGCCGACAACAGGATAGCTGATATAATCTCCGCCGGGACCTGCAGGATTTAAAACATAACCGCGCGACCAGAAATTTACTTCAGGCATTTCAAATTCTGTGTTGTCAATTGTGAAACTTACAACGCCGTGATTGCTTGCAAGGCAGATTTCATGAAAAGCATTTTTGTTTGAATTGTTAATTACAGCTGTTGGAATATCAAAATCGACAATCGGCGCGGCAGTGTCTTCGGTTGAGTAGCCGCGTCTGAAAATTTTCAACTTGGCATTGCCGGAATTTTCTAAGCCGGAAATATCTAAAATAACTTCAATGCGGCTTTCATTTTCTGCTGAGGAAATATTCCACAAATTTTTTTCAGCGTTCATAAGCCGCATATCATTTGCGCCGAAAATAAATCCTGCGGCAGTTGAGCCTTTGTTGATTTTTATTTTTGTGCGGATTTGATAGACTGACAGGCTGTGCGAATCAAGCGTAAGTTCATTGCTGCCAATCCATTGTGCGCCGTCCCAATCACCTAAGCCTTGCCGATTAAGATTTAAGCCTGTTTCGAAAGTTGAAGTTGATTCGCGCATATCGCCATCGCTGTCCCAAACTCTGACAGTCCAAGTGTAAGGCGTTTGTGGCAGAAGTTCGCCACCTGCGTATTCAATATTTTGTGATAAATCGCCGGTGACTTTGCCGCTGTCCCAAACAATTTCGCCATCGATATTTTTAACAATGATTTGATAGTGCGTTTGAGAAATATTTTGTGTGGAGTTCATTTGCCAGCCGAAAAATGGGCTTTTGTCATCAAGACCGAGTGGCGCATTTTGTCTGTTGACTTGCAAATTGGCGACGGAAAAATTTCCTGCAAAAGCTGTACTGCTAAGCATTGCAAAAGTTGTTCCCAGTAAAACTGCGCGTTTTAAAAATTTTCTTTTAAAGCTCATATTTTATAACTCCTTTCAAAATCATTAAGGCAAATATTCCACAGAAGTTATAAAAATCCTTGCAAGTTTTTTTATTTGTGATATTATTTTCCGGAATGGAGGAAGATAAAATGGCAAAGACTTATTATGATCAAGATGTCAATTGGGAAGTTATGAACGGCAAAACTGTCGCGATTATTGGTTATGGTTCGCAAGGACACGCGCACGCACTTAATCTTAAGGAAAGTGGCGTTAATGTTGTTGTTGGTTTGTATGAAGGTTCAAAATCAAAAGCAGCTGCCGAAAGCGCAGGATTGAAAGTTATGAATGTTGCTGACGCTACAAAAGCAGCTGATATTGTTATGATTTTGATTCCTGATGAAAAGCAAGCTGATGTTTACAAAAATGAAATTGAACCTAACTTGAAAGACGGCGCGGCACTTGCTTTTGCGCACGGTTTTAATATTCACTTCAAGCAGATTCAGCCACCTGCAAATGTTGATGTATTTATGGTTGCGCCGAAAGGTCCCGGTCATTTGGTACGCAGAACTTTCAAAGAAGGCGGCGGCGTGCCTGATGTTTTTGCAGTTGAACAAGACGCAACAGGTAGATGCTTTGATATTGCGCTGGCTTATGCGCGTGGTATTGGCGGCACTCGCGCAGGTGTTATTCAAACTACCTTCAAGGAAGAAACTGAAACTGACTTGTTTGGCGAACAGTGCGTACTTTGCGGCGGCGTTACGCATTTAATTCAGCAAGGTTTTGAAACTTTGGTTGCGGCAGGTTATCAGCCTGAAATTGCTTATTTTGAAACTTTCCACGAAATGAAGTTGATTGTTGATTTGATGTATGAAGGCGGAATGGCTAAAATGCGCAAATCAATCAGCGACACT
>CAJOPJ010000063.1 GCA_905236325.1 uncultured Selenomonadaceae bacterium | reverse complement strand
ATAATATTTAAATCCATGACTAAAACAACCTCCTTGTGAAAAAATTTTAAATTTGTTTCGCCGAATTGTAAAATAAATCCTGCAAATTTTATAAACTTGTCACGGAAAATTTATTGTGATAAAATCCCTTGCGTTGAAAATCAAATGGAGGTAATAGAGTGGACGAAAAAATTTTAAATGACACCGAAAATCTTGACGAAGAAAATCAAGAACTTCAGGAACAGGAAAATATAGAAATTCACCTAGACAGCGAAAGTGCGCAGGTTGAAACTGTCGAAGGCGAGTATGACGCAAACCAAATACAGATTTTGGAAGGCTTGGAAGCAGTTAGGTTGCGCCCGGGAATGTATATTGGTTCAACTTCAGAACGCGGACTGCATCACTTGGTTTATGAAGTTGTTGATAACTCAATCGACGAAGCGTTGGCAGGTTTTTGTACAGATATAAATGTCACGATTGAGGCTGACAATTCAATCACAGTCAGCGACAATGGACGCGGTATTCCTGTCGATATGCACGAAAGTGGCAAACCTGCTGTCGAAGTTGTTTTGACAGTTTTGCACGCCGGCGGAAAATTTGGTGGCGAAGGCTACAAAGTCAGCGGCGGACTTCATGGCGTCGGCGTTTCAGTTGTCAATGCGCTGTCAAAGTCAATGGAAGTTGAAGTCAGGCGCGACGGAAAAATTCACCAAATAACTTTTGAACGCGGAAACACTGTTCAGCCATTGCACATTATCGGCGACGCTGAAACTACAGGTACGACTGTTCATTTCGTGCCGGACGATGAAATTTTCACAGTCACAACTTACAATTATGACACGCTCAAGCACAGACTGCGCGAACTTGCATTTTTGAACAGCGGAATCACAATTAACTTGACTGATAAGCGTCCTAACGGCGAAAGTCACAGTTTCCACTTTGAAGGCGGCATCAAGTCTTTTGTTGAACACCTAAACCGCAAGAAACAAAAAATCAATGACGCACCGATTTACTTCAATGGCAAAAAAGATGACGCTGTTGTTGAAATTGCAATGCAGTACAATGACAGCTACCAAGAAAATATTTTCAGCTATGTCAACAATATCAACACTGAAGAAGGCGGCACGCATTTAGTCGGCTTTAAGGCGGCTTTAACGCGCGTTGCCAATGAATTTGCCAAGCGACTGAATCTGCTTAAAAATGCTGATTCGACTTTGAGTGGCGAAGATGTTCGCGAAGGTTTAACCTGCGTTATTAGCGTCAAACTTCACAATCCGCAGTTCGAAGGACAAACTAAAACTAAACTCGGCAATGCTGAAATCAGAACGCTTGTTAATGCAGTTACCGGCGAAGGCTTGAGTGAATTTTTTGAAGAAAATCCTTCCATTACAAAACAGATTTTGGAAAAGTCCGTTATGGCAGCGCGTGCGCGTGAAGCTGCAAGAAAAGCGCGTGAACTTACGCGCAGAAAAAATGCACTTGAAGTTTCCAGCTTGCCCGGCAAACTTGCTGATTGTTCAGTTCGCGACCCTGATAAAGCCGAAATTTATATTGTCGAGGGCGATTCCGCCGGCGGCAGCGCAAAACAAGGTCGCGACAGAAGATTTCAAGCTATACTTCCATTGCGCGGAAAAATTTTAAATGTTGAAAAAGCGCGTTTGGATAAAATTTTTGCCAACGCAGAAATTCGCACAATGATAACTGCATTCGGCACAGGAATTTCAGATGACTTCGACCTTGCCAAACGCCGCTACAGCAAAATTATTATAATGACTGATGCTGATGTTGACGGCGCACATATCAGAACTTTGCTGTTGACTTTTTTCTACAGATACATGAAACCGCTGATTGAACACGGTCATGTTTATATCGCACAGCCACCGCTTTATCAAATTCGCAAAGGCAAAAATCATTGGTACACTTACAGCGACGAAGAACTTGCCAAAAAGCTTGATGAAGTCGGGCGTGAAAGCGTCACTGTTCAGCGTTACAAAGGTTTGGGCGAAATGAATCCTGAACAACTTTGGGAAACAACAATGGATCCTTCAGCGCGTACCATGTTGCGTGTGGATATTCGCGACGCTGAAGAAGCTGATGAACTTTTCACAATCTTGATGGGCGATCAAGTTGCGCCGCGTCGCCAGTTTATTGAAGAAAATGCGCTTTTGGTTAAAAATCTTGATATTTAGTAAAATTTAGTAAAAAAAATTATCCTCCGCTTTGGAGGATTTTTTATTGTTTAATTCCGTTGAACTGAATATTGTATAAATTGCTGTAAACGCCGCCAAGTTTCAATAGTTCAGAATGTGTGCCATGTTCGCAAATTTTGCCGTGCTCAATGACAAAAATTTGATCTGCCGCAAAAATTGTTGAAAGTCTGTGTGCAATTACAAAACTTGTTCTTCCGTGCATAAGT
>CAJOPJ010000062.1 GCA_905236325.1 uncultured Selenomonadaceae bacterium | reverse complement strand
TCAACCTCACCGGCTTGCAAAATTTTTAAGCCGTCGCCTTGTCGAACTTTGATAAATTTTTCAAAACCGGCATTTGCAATATTTTTTTTTGCTGCTTGAATTGGACCTGAATTTTTATCAGCCGCAATTACAAAATTACATTTGCCACAATCAACCAAAGCAATCGGCAAGTATGCGTGATCTGTTCCAATATCTGCAACTTTACTGCCGATTGAAACAAAATTAAAAATTGCCTGAAGTCTTGAATCAGTCAAAAAATTTTCACCTGCGTATTAAAAAAGGACACCTTCCAGTGTCCTCGATATTTTCATAATGGCTCCCCGGACTGGACTCGAACCAGTGACTCCCTGATTAACAGTCAGGTGCTCTACCGACTGAGCTACCGAGGAATTTCTGAACGGCGTGATTATATTGCAACTGAAATAATTTTGTCAAGAAAAATTTTTTTGATAATAATTTGGCAGGAAAAAATTTTGTTTGCAAGAATAGTTCAAGCTGAAATTTTTTGAGGAGTTGATAGAGTGAAAAAGTATCTTGCCGAGTGTATTGGTACAATGGTTTTGGTTACGCTTGGTTGCGGAACAGCCATGCTTGTCGGTTGCGATTCAGCACACGGCGGCGGTTATGTTTTGACTGCATTTGCCTTTGGACTTTCGATTGTCGCTATGGCTTATTCAATTGGAAATATTTCCGGCTGTCATATCAATCCGGCAGTATCACTTGGAGTTTTGCTTAGCGGCAGAATGACCACCAAAGATTTTGTTTATTACATCATTGCACAATGTATCGGCGCGTTGATTGGCGCGGAACTTTTAGCTACAATTTTTGCTTCAGGAAGTGTTATTGATATGACCGGCGGACTTGGCTCAAATGGCTTAGCCGGTGTTAATGGCAGTTCAGTTGCCGGATTACTTGTAGAAATTGTTTTGACATTTATTTTTGTAATAAATATTTTAGGTGTCACTTCTCCAAAAGCAAATCACGGCAGTTTTGGCGGCTTAATTATTGGCTTGACTTTGGTTGGCGTTCACATTCTTGGCATTGGCTTAACAGGAACTTCAGTAAATCCTGCGCGTAGTTTTGGTCCTGCAGTTGTTGCCGCAACAGCCGGTAATGGCGCACCACTTGAAGTTTTGCCTGTGTTTATTTTTGGTCCATTGGTCGGAGCAGCTTTGGCTGCTTTTATCTATCGTGCATTGGAGGATTAAGTTATGAAAAAAATTATTACTTCGCTTTTAATGGCATCAATTTTGTTAATCAGTTCTGTGGCTATGGCTGCCTACAATGAAACTGTTGTTGAAGGTGCAGACATTGGTTCAATAAAAAAAATCGCAATCGCTCTGCCTATGCATTACAAAGTTGAAGACGCAGAACCGACGCTTGAAGAACTTACTAAAATTGTTTTCGAAGCCAGCAAACGCACGCGCTTTATTGTTGTGTCTTATGATGAAATCGTGCAAAATATCAAAAATGACACAGGCGTTGACATTACAACTTTGACAGAAAATGAACTGCGCAAAGTTTACGCAGAAAATATTTCAAAATACGCCGACGCTTATATCACAATGACAAGCGCAAATAATAATGACAGAGTTATTTTCTTCTTCGATGTTCAAAACGCAGCTGATTCTGAACCTATGTATCAACTGCAAACTCAGGACAGAAGATTCACCAAAGACACTGCCGGTTACACTAAGGCTTGCGAAGATTTTTTCAAAAAATTTGACGCGGCTGTTCAAAAGGCTTTGAAGTAATGGCAAATCAAGTTAATGTTCCTGCCGAACAAGTTAAGGCTTTTTTCGACAAGTTGACTGAAAATAAAAATCTGCTGTATGTAATTGTACCATTCAACATTGGCGATGTTATTTGTAATGCCTGTTTCAGTTACTATGCTCAACAGCGCAAAAAAAAATTGGCGACTGTTTTGGTTCTGAAAGAACGCATGAAAGGTCTTGAACTTAAATATCCACACATTGCAGGAATTATTTATCTTCCGGATTTTGAGATGGACTTAGTTTCGCGTTATATGACTGAAGTTGTTAATTATGAAACTGACAATGCCTTTTATGGTCATTTTAAAATTATTCAAAGTACAATGATTGTGGATTTTGGAGTACCGTTAACTGATGATTATAAAAAATATTGTTATAATTTGCCTGACGAAGTGCAATTTATTCCGCCGCCGCCGCAAAGTCCATTGACTGAAGTTGAAATTGCGAACCTCAAGGCGAAATATTTTATCGACAAAGAACGCACGATAATTTTATTTCCACACGCCAACAGCGTAACTTTTGACGGACATTTTTGGAAAATTATGGTTGACAGGCTTAAGGCAAAAAATTACAAAATTTACTGCAATGTTGCCTCGCCAAAAGAAACTCCAACGCAGGGAACTGAGTCAATGATTACAAATTTTCGCGAATTGGCTTGGTTGGCTGAAAATGTTAATTGTTGTGTTGGACTTCGGAGCGGAATTTTTGATTTTCTCTGCACGACAAATGCTACTAAAATTTTGTCAGTTATGCAGTTTCCACTTTTCCACCACGACGACTTGAAGGCTATGTTTCCGGAAAAAAATGTGCAAATGTTTTTCACCGCGACAGAATTTTTGCGCAAACCAATGCAATATTTTCAAGCGCAAGGCATTGAGGCTGAAATAAATCTGCGCCACCCAAACATAAAGCATGCAAAAATTTATTCATCCGACGCGCAAATGTTGGAAGATATGCTTAAAAATATTTATTAAAAAAACCTCCGCTTTGGAGGTTTTTTTATTTTATTTTGCGTTGTCAACTTTTTGTGCAATGTACTGCGCGACGAGTTGCATTTTTTCAATGGTCGAGCCGCGCTCTGTGTAATTATCGTTCATAAGCACAATTATAAAATCATTTTTTAAGCCGAAACAAATTCCGCCGTCGTGGTAAGTCATTGGAACTTCGCCGGTTTTGTGAGCAATTCGCCAGTAAGGCAATGCCGGCGGCAAGCAATCTGTATCTTCCTGCTTAAGCAAATACTCAATCAGCAATTTGTCATGAAAATCATCAACGCACTTGTGAAAATAAATTTTAACAAACAAATCGCCCAAGTCTTTTACAGAACTTAAATTTGTCAAGCCTGCGTAAGCTAACATCATTTTGTGCTGAAAAGTTGTGTCATTGTAACTGTTTGCCTTCAAATAAGCATTTAGGCTTTCCATTCCGCCAAGCCTGTCGATTAAAATATTTGTGGCGGTGTTGTCGCTTTCCTTAATCATATGCTCCAAAATCAATCGCGCAGGAACTTTTGCGTTGTAACCAAAACCTGCGATTGAACCTGCGCCGCCAACAACATTTTCCGGCGAAACAATCAGTTCTTCCTCAAGTGACAAATTGCCGGCTTTAATTTCTTGCATTGCTTTTGCGGCGACAAACATTTTAATCATACTTGCCGGTTTCATTGGGCGATTTTGAAATAAAATTGGCGTTATGTCAGTGCCCGGTCTGAAAATATAAATTGCAAACCTGTCAGCGTCGTCGCCCAGAATTTGTTGAATTTTTGCTAAAATTTCTGCGTGGTCTTCATCGCTTTGAACTTTAGTTTCAACAGGTTCGGGCGGCTTTTGAGGTTGCACTGTGTGGCGTTGAATTTCAGTGCGCTCATGTTGATAGCTGTAGGCAAATGCAAAAATTCCAAAAATTGCGACTGAAATTATGCAATTGACTAAAATTATGCCTTTGGCAGTTGAAATAATGTTTTTAAGCAAAATTTATCTCCTACTCTTGCGGAGTCATTGGCGTAACAACGCCGAATTGATAGCCCCAATCTTTGAACAGCTTAATAATTTCCGGCAGGGCTTTAACAGTTTCTTCCTTGCCGGCGTTTGAATGCATAAGCAAAATTACATTGCGTGGCGGATTACTTCCAAGTTGGCGCAAGATATTGTTAATTTGCGTCGAGGCGTTAGGTCTTTGTCTGGTTGCGTCCTGAGTAACAATATTCCAGTCGTGTTCAACATAGCCCATTGTCTTAAGCATTTCCCAGTAATTAGCATTAAAAGCACCTGCAGCACCGCCCGGCGCACGAATTATCAAAGGACGCACGCCAATGCATGATTGAATAATTTCATCAGTTTTGATAATTTGCTCCATAAACGCCCACGGCGAAGCATAAAGTTCACTGTAATTATGATTGTAGCTGTGGTTGCCGATTGCGTGACCTTCCTCAAAAATGCGCTTTAAGACTTCAGGATTTCTTTCGACCATTTCGCCAAGTACATAGAAAGTCGCAGGAACATTTTCTAGTTTTAAAATGTCCAAAATTGCCGGCGTATTTTTATCGTCGGGACCGTCATCGAAAGTCAAATAAACAATCTGACCGTCAGGCGGCGGCTGAAAAAATTCAATTTCCGGCAAAGACATCGGCAAGCCTTTTTCCTGCCTTTCCCAAACGCCATACGCATCATAAACCGGTTTTGTAATGTCATCAAGTTGCAGGTTTGAAAAGTCGCTTGCTGCCGTGACAAATTTATCTGACTGTGGCAAATTTTCCTCAGGACTTTCCTGTGCAGTTTCTTCAGGTTCGGTAGGCGGTGTTTCTTTTTCGCCGCCACAACTGCCAACTAACGCCAACATAACCAGCGCAAGCACAAGCAATAAAATTTTTTTAGTCATAAAAAGCTCCTCCTCAAGCGTCAGTGATTTGACTGAACTTATTACCATAAGCCAGTGCGAGATTTTTTCTAAGTTCGGAATAATAATTTAAATCGGCTTCATCAGTAACATATTTTTCAGCGGCAGCGCGTGCAGTGATTAAAAGTTCTTCGTCGCGGAAGACATCAGCAATTTTTAAATCCGGCAAGCCGTGTTGTTCTTCGCCGAAAAATTGTCCCGGTCCGCGCAGTTGTAAATCAGCCTCAGCCAACTTAAAGCCGTCAGTAGTTGATTCCATAATTTCAAGTCGAGCCTTTGCAATGTCTTTCTTGGAATTTGAAACCAAAATGCAGTAAGATTTTTCACTTCCGCGCCCGACTCTGCCGCGCAGTTGATGAAGTTGCGCCAAACCGAAACGCTCTGCGCTTTCAATAACCATCACTGTTGCGTTTGGAACATCAACGCCGACTTCGATAACTGTTGTCGAAACCAGCAATTTAATTTCTCCTGCGCGGAAACTTTCCATAATTGCGTCTTTGAGATTAGGCTTCATTTTGCCGTGCAGCAGGGCGCATTTAACATCAGAAAATAAATTTTTGCTGAGCATTTCAAACATTTCGGTAGCAGGATCCAGCTTTTGAAGTTTTTCAGAATCACTGCGATTTATCAGCGGACAAACTACATAAGCCTGTCTTCCGGCAAAAATTTCACTGCGCACGAAGTCATAAATTTGTTTGCGACTTGTTTTAGTTCGCACATAGGTTTTTATTGGTTGACGGCCGGGCGGCAAATGTTTTATCAGTGAAATATCTAAATCGCCATAAACTGTAAGTGTCATTGTGCGCGGAATTGGCGTTGCAGTCATAACCAACATATCAGGTATAAGTTCGGAGCGTTTTTCTAGTGCGGCGCGTTGGGCAATTCCAAATCTGTGTTGTTCATCTGTTACGACAAGTCCAAGTTTTTTAAATTGAACGCCTTCTTGAATCAGCGCGTGCGTTCCAATTACAATATTGATTTCATTGTTTGAAATTTTTTTGTAAATTTCTTCACGCATTTTTTTTGAACTGGTGATCTTTGCGCTTAAAAGTGCAATTTTGATTCCGAGTGGTTCAAGCAGTGCTGAAAATTTTTCAAAATGCTGAACTGCCAAAATTTCAGTCGGTGCCATAAATGCGCCTTGAAAGCCATTTTCCACAGTTTTAACCAAAGCCAGCATTGCCACGACAGTTTTTCCGCTGCCGACATCGCCTTGAACAAGCCGCCGCATTGGCAATTTTTCCTGCATATCTTTACAAATGTCGCGGAAAGTTTTTTTCTGGTCGCCTGTCAGTTCAAATGGAATTGCTTCTTTTGCGGCTTTAACTAATTTGCCATTGCGTTTATGCTGGATTCCAAGCCTGTCGTCCTGTTCTTGTCTTTTGATTAGCATTAAGCCGCATTGAATTGAAAATAATTCCTCAAAAGCTAATCTGCGTCTTGCGTTTTCAAGTTCGGCAAAGTCTTTTGGAAAGTGGATTGCGCGTAGAGCTTTATCAAGCGGCATCAATTTTAATTCAGTCATAATTTGCGCCGGCAAAATTTCTGGCTGTGGCGGCATTTTGTCCAAAAGATTTTTCATTGCCTTGCGGAAAAAATTTTGACTTAAAGCGGCTGTCGCAGGATAAATTGGCAAAATTCCAAGCAGTGGCATTTCGCCGGAATCAAGCGCATGAAAACTGCTGATTTGGTTCATTGTCGCCATACCTGAATAACTGTCAAGTTTGACTTTTCCAATAACAACAAGCCTTATTCCATTTTCCAATTTGTCATAAACATAATCTTGATTAAACCAAGTCAGCGGAATATGTCCTGTTTTATCAGACAAGATACCTGTTATGATATTGAATCTTGAGGTTTCGCGCTTATTCAAATTTGAAAGTCTACCGACAATAACCACACTGTCATCGACTTCAAGGTTACCTATCGGCGTAATTTTGCGCTGATCTTCATAGTCGCGTGGATAGTGCGTCAAAAAGTCGTACATTGTTTTTATGTTCAACTTTTTTTTTAAAATTTCGGCAAAGCGCGGACCAATGCCTTTGAGATACATGATATCATCTGTAAATTCAAAATTTGTTTTGCTCATAACAATTACCGACTGTCATAAAGTGCCTTCAGTTGAAAATTTTCTAAGCGCGGCAATGCGTTCTTCATTTGTTAGGACTGCAGAAGTTTCGGGCGCAGATAAATTTTTATCAAGATTGCGAATGATCCTAAGCAGTTGCGTATCATCATCGAAACTGATTTGTATTTGATTTGTAGAATCGTCAGAAATGATTTTTACCTGCGTACCGAGTATTTCTGCCAGTTTGTTTTCAGCCATTTTGACATAATTTTCGTGCGGAAGTTCAATTTCTATTGAAGTTGGTGCAGTGATAACTTCATTTTCAAACTCAGGTTCAGGAATTTGGTTAGGTTTAAATTCAGTGACTTTAACTACAGGAGTAGGGTTAGGTGATTTTTTAGTTTGCGGCGAGGTGGCTTTTTTAAATTCGCGCATAAATGCTTCAACAGTTTTTGCCGGCAAGTTTGATTCCATAACCATATTTGCGGCTTGAATTTGCAAGTTCGGATCTTCAAGCGCAAGCAGTGGTCTTGATTGCCCCATGCTTAACTTGCCTGATGCCAATAAATCTTGAACAGGTTTTGCTAATTTTAATAGCCGCAAAACATTTGTAATGTAAGGACGACTGCGCCCGATTCTTGCAGCAAGTTCTTCTTGCGTATAGCCAAATTCATCAAGCAGGCGTTTATAGGCTTGCGCTTCTTCCATTGCATTTAAATCGCGTCTTTGGACATTTTCGATAATTGCAATTTCGCTGGTTTGAACATCGGTATAGTTGCGAATTATCACAGGAACTTTTTCAAGACCGACAATTTTTGCTGCGCGAAGTCTGCGTTCGCCGGCGATAAGTTCAAATTTATCTTGTTCAATCGGGCGAATAATTATCGGCTGCAAAATTCCATAAGCCTTGATAGATTCGGCAAGTTCTTTCATTGCTTCAGGTTCAAATTCACGGCGTGGTTGATATCGGTTTGGCTGAATTGACGCAGTCAAAACTTCCTGCACAATATCATTTGCAGTTTGCGAAGTATCAATTTTTTGTGTTCCGAACAAAGCGCCAAGTCCGCGTCCTAAACCACTGCGCTTAGTTGCCACGTTCGATAACCTCCTTAGCCAAGTTCAAAAAAATTTCTGCGCTTTTTGAAAATCTGTCATAGGCAACAATCGGCTGACCATAACTTGGTGCTTCAGAAAGTTTTACACTGCGCGGAACCAAAGTATCATACAAAAGTCCGCCAAAACTACCAAAAACTTCCTCCACCACCTGCTTACTTATCTTTGTGCGCGAATCAAACATTGTCATAATAAAGCCTTCAATAGCAAGCAGAGGATTAAGCTGATTGCGCACAATTTCAATAGTGTTCAAAAGTTGAGTTACGCCTTCCAAAGCATAAAATTCACACTGAATTGGAATTATAACTGAATCAGCCGCAGTCAGCGCATTGATTGTCAAAAGACCAAGTGAGGGCGGGCAGTCAATTAAAATATAGTCGTAGTCGTCGCGAATTTTATCTAAAGCAGTGCGCAATTTATGTTCACGTTCAGGCAAGTTGACAAGTTCAACTTCGCTACCTGCCAAGTTCATATTTGCCGGAAGAACCGTAACGCCGAAAGGAGTTTTGTTTAAGGTATATCTTGGGTCGCAGCCGTCAATCAGCACATCATAAGTAGTTTTTGTTAAGATAGTTTTATTGATACCAAAGCCGCTGGTAGCGTTGCCTTGAGGATCGCAATCAACCAACATGACATTTTTTTTTAAGTCCGCCAATGCTGCGCTTAAATTTACGGCGGTAGTGGTTTTTCCAACGCCGCCTTTTTGGTTTGCAATTGCAAAAATTTTTGCCACGCGAAAAACGCCTTCTTTCTGAAAAATATTTTCTGAATATTTTCGCCGAAAAATTTAAGTATCCTGCATTACAAATTAGCAGCACCAATCATACCTGCGTCGCTGCCAAGTTCTGCAATAGCAATTTTGGGAATTGGTGCATAACTTCCGCCAAAACAGTCGTCCTTTAAAATGTCATTGAGCGGTTCAATAAATTTTTTAGCATAAACACTCAATGCGCCGCCAAGCAAAATAAGTTGCGGTCTGAACATATTAACAATATTAACTAAACCCTGCCCCAGCATTAAAATATATTGTTCCACAACTTCGACAATTGCAATATCTTGTGAAGCAAAAATTTCTTCCAGCGACATATCACGACCGGAAACTTGCTTAGCAGATTTTAAAAGCGCAGGAACTGAAATATACGCCTCAAGACAGCCTTTCCTGCCGCAACTGCAAAGTCTGCCATTAACTCTGATAACTTGATGACCGACTTCACTGCCGCCCATAATTCCGCCTTCAAAAACTTCGCCGTTCAAAATAATTCCGCCGCCAACGCCATTGCCAAGCGTGAACATCACAACATCGCTGTAATTTTTACCTGCGCCGGAAATATTTTCGCCAAGTGCGGCGCAGTCAGCGTCATTTGCAATTCGCACAGGACAGGGTATAGCTTCACCGATTTGCTTAACAAGCTGAACATCGTCCCAGCGTAGATTGTTTGAATAAACAACTTTGCCAAGTCGTCTGTCAATAGTGCCAGGAACTCCAACGCCAACGCCTACACATTGCTCCAGCGGAATATTATTTTCAGCCAAAAGTTGCAAAATATTTTCAGCCAATTCAGCGATAATTTCAGTTGCATTGCGGCGAGGATTTGTAGGATATTTTTTTGTAGCCAAAAGCCTTTGTTCAGCGTTCACAATTCCAATTTGAACTTCAGAACTGCCAATATTAACACCGACGCGTATTGGATTTGCTTTTTCACGAATGGTAGTCAAAAGCGCGTCGCAACTGCCTTCAATTTGCCAATCGCCACTGTTTGCCGGCAGGAAAAATGAATCGCCTTTTTTGTACGAAAGTTTTTCGCCTTTGTTTGAAATTGTGCCTTTGCCGTCCAAAATTAAAATGCTTAAAAATGACTCTTCGCCAACATTGCCTTGCGTGCGATAAATCAGCTTGCCGTCCAAGTTAATTTTGTCCACAGTGAAATAATCGCAGTCAGCCACGTGCGGATAACTTTCTGCGCTTGCAACAATCGGTATGCGATTTGTAACAGCCAATGCCTTTTCAATGTGCAAGTCGCGCTTTTTGCCGTCAGAACCCACTCTGCCATAGTCATAAATTCTGTAGGTGACATTGGAATTTTGCTGAATTTCCGCAACCAAAATGCCTTTACCAATTGCATGAAGTGTTCCCGACTCAATAAAAAGCACATCGCCTTTCTTAACAGGCACGGCGTTTAAAACCTCAAGCAAAGTGTTGTCGTGAATACGCTGCTTAAATTCTTCCTTGCTGATTTCCTGCTTAAAGCCATAATACAAAAAAGCGCCCGGCTCTGCGTCCAAAACATACCACATTTCAGTTTTGCCATACTGACCTTCATTTTGCAATGCGTAGGCATTTGAAGGATGCACCTGAATTGACAGATTGTCTTTAGCGTCGATAAATTTTGCAAGAATTGGAAATTCTCGAAATCGCCGGCAATTTTTGCCCAAAACTTCCAAGCCTTCAGCGTCCAAATATTCACGCAAAGTTTTATCAGCAAAGTCGCCATTTGCAATAATCGATGCGCCGTCAGGGTGTGCTGAAAGTTCCCACGCTTCCGCCAAAACTTCGCCATCATATTCAACGCCATACTCCTCAACAAGTCTATGCCCGCCCCACAAATAATTCTTGCAGGCAGGTTTCAATTTTAAAATCATTTCTTCGCCTCCAATTTTTAAAAGCCATTATTTTTAGCAAGTTCTTTAAACCAGTAGCCGGACTTTTTAATTATTTTGTTTTGCGTAGGCAAGTCGATTGAAATAAAGCCGTAGCGATTTTTATAAGCATTTGCCCAGCTCCAGCAGTCAATCGGCGTCCAAACATGATAGCCAAAACAATTTGAACCCGCCACAATGCCTTTGTGCAGATATTGCAAATGCTCCTGCAAAAATTCAATCCTGTAGTCGTCCTCAATGTAGCCGTCCGCGTTTTTAAATTTTTCTTCGCCTTCAACGCCCATGCCGTTTTCAGAAACATACCATGCAATATTTTTGTAGTTGTCGCGAATGTTTATTGCAATGTCATAAACAGATTGTGGAAAAATTTCCCAGCCGCGATATTTATTCATACGCGCGTCTTGCCAGATAAATTCCTCAAAATATTTTTCAGGCAGCCAACCTTGCGTCGCATCAAATTTAGTGTCACGCGCCTTTACTCTGCAAGGGTGATAATAATTTACGCCAAGAAAGTCCACGCAATTATTTTTTATAATTTCCAATTCCTCCGCAGTCGAAGTCCAAATTACGCCGTCCGCCTTCAAATTTTCCACAACTTCGGCAGGAAATTCACCAAGCACTGCAGGATCTAAAAATAATCTGTTTTTAAAACCTTCAGCAAACTTTGCCGCCGCCAAATCTTCAGCTGAATTTGAACGCGGATATGCAGGAGTGAGATTTAAAATCACACCAATTTTGCCATCGCAATTTGACTTCCTGAACGCCGCTACTGTCTTTGCGCTCGCCAAGTTCAAGTTGTAAATAATTTGTACAGCTGCCTTGCCGTCCACAATTTTTGGATAGTGAAATTTATAGAGGTAGCCGCCTTCGGCAATAACCATCGGTTCATTAAAAGTCGTCCAATATTTAACTCTGTCGCCAAAAAGTTCAAAACATTTTTCCGCAAACTTAACAAACAAATCGACAACTTTTTTAGATTGCCAGCCGCCGTACTTTTGATAAAGTTCAATTGGCAAGTCGAAGTGATGCAAGTTCAACACAGGCAAAATTTTTTGCTTAAGCAGTTCATCAATCACCGCATTATAAAATTTCAAGCCGTCAGAATCTACCTGAGCAGTTTCAAAATTTTTAATCAGCCGCGTCCACTGAATCGAAGTTCGCAAGCTGTTCAAACCTATCGACTTCATCAACGCAATATCCTGAATAAAGTCATTGTAAAAATTTGATGCGACATTCGGTCCGATTTGATTAAAAAAATCTTGCGGCGCATTGTCAAACCAAAAGTCTATGATATTTTTGTGCGCCTTGTGAAATCTACCTTCGCTCTGTGGTCCTGAAGTCGCCGCGCCCCACCAAAAATTTTTCGGAAAATTGTACTGCAT
>CAJOPJ010000061.1 GCA_905236325.1 uncultured Selenomonadaceae bacterium | reverse complement strand
ATTTTTTATCTGCAAATTTTGACCACTGGAATGGTGTAAATGGCTTTGGGATGAATGGATTTACGCTCAAAGTTAATTTTTTTATTTTTTCCGATTTTATTTTTAAAATTAAATTCGCAATTTCTTCAACATCATGCAAATTTTCAAATGGAAGTCCAATCATAAAATAAAATTTAAAATTTTTAATTCCTGCTTGTAAACCAAGTTCGACGGCGTGAAAAACATTTTCGTGCGTTATGCCTTTGTTAATAATTTTAATCATTTTTTCGCTGCCGACTTCGGGCGCGATTGTCAAAGTTTTTAAGCCGCTTTTAGCCAAAGCGTCAACAAGTTCAAAAGTTACAGAATCAGCGCGAAAACTTGCAACCGACATTGGCAAATTTTTTTGCAAAATAAAATTACAAAGTTCATTTATTTTTGGATAATCTGAAATTGCCGCGCCCATTAAGCCAATTTTTTTGCCAAATTTTGCAGAATTTTCGACTTCAGCTTTTAAAATTTCAAAACTGCGATTTCTTGGTTTTCGGAAGGCGTAACCTGCCATACAAAATCTGCAATGCCGACCGCAACCACGCGCAGTTTCAATCAAGTACATATTAAATTCTGTGTCGTCAGTGATAATTGTTGAATGTGCCGGAAAGTCATCAAGATTTTTCAGCCATTGACGCGCAACTTTTTTTGGAAATTTTGGAACATAAATTCCGGGAATCTCGGAAATTTTTTGCAAAAATTCATCACGCGGCAAATTTTCTGCAGAAATAAATTTTTCAATAAAATTTGGCAAAATAACTTCAGCTTCGCCAATGACAAAAGCGTCAAAAATTTCCGACAGCGGCTCAGGATTAAAAGTTGCACAAGGACCGCCCGCAATTAAAATTGGATCAAATTTTGTGCGTTCGGCGGCGCGAATTTTTATTTTGCTAAAATTTAAAATTTTTACCACATTGAAATAATCTTGCTCAAATGAAATCGCAAAACCTGCAATTTGAAATTTATTTAGCGGCGTTTGTGTTTCAAGACTTAAAAATGGCGATTTTTGATTTTCAGGCAAAAAAAACCTTTCGCAAGAAAAATCCGTGCGCGAATTTAAAATTTCATAAATAATGTGCATACCTAAATTCGACATACCAATTTTGTAAAAATTTGGATAAATCAGCGCAAATTTTTTACCGGCGCGTCGAATTTTGTAGCCAATTTCATTTTCAATTTTTGATTTAAAATTTTTTAACAAAAAAATTCCTCCACAAAAAATTTCCTGCATTATAAAAAAATTATGCTATAATTGCAAAAAAATTTTTTTGGAGCGATGAAAATGAAATTTATTGACACACACTGCCATTTGACTGATAAAAAATTTTCTGCCGAGGTTGCTGAAATTTTTGAACGCGCAAAAAATGCCGGCGTTGAAAAAATTATAAATTTTGGTTCAACATTGCAAGATTCAGCCGAAGTTGTAAATTTTGTAGAAAAATTTTCAGGAATGTTTGCCGGAGTTGGCGTACATCCTGAAGAAGTTCAAGACTTTGCGGACGAAAATTTTGCAGTTGAAAAAATTTTTGAATTGGCGCAAAAAAATAAAGTCGTGGCGATTGGTGAAATTGGTTTGGATTATCACTGGGAAAAGTCGGCTGAAGGCAAAAAAATTCAGCAAAAAATTTTTATTCAGCAGTTGGAAATTGCGCGGCAATTAAATTTGCCTGTTTGCGTTCATGAACGCGACGCGCATGGTGATGCGCTGAAAATTTTGCAAACTGAAGGAAAAAATCTGCGCGGCGTTTTGCATTGTTTTTCTGGCAGTTTGGAAATGGCGCGTGAAGTTTGGAAACTTGGCTGGCTGATTGGAATTGATGGTCCTTTAACATTTAAAAATTCAGCAAAGTTACCTGAAATTGTTCAAGTTGCGCCGCGCGAAATGCTTTTGATTGAAACTGACGCGCCATATCTTGCGCCTGTGCCACATCGCGGCAAAAGAAATGAACCTGCTTTTGTGGTTGAAATTGCAAAAAAAATCGCCGAAATTCGCGGCGAAAATTTAGAAACTGTTGCTGAATATACAACTAAAAATGCTGCATTTTTATACAGCAGATTAGCAGATTAGCTGACCGGCTGGAGAATTTTTACTAATCAGCTCTAAATTGTCGGAATGATGCCTTCATTTGCAAAAAGCCACATAATTGGATCTAAAACTCTGTGCGGACGAAGTTTAGCAAGGCGTTTATGTTTATCCGGAGGATTGCCGAAACTTGAAACACCGAAAACGCGCACATTTTTAAAATTAGCGTCAATCGCGTCAATAAAAGCAGTTTCGCCTTGACGCGCCAGCCAATCGCGAATTTCCAAATCTACCATAGTACTGTCAGCTTCAACAAAGCCATGCATTTTTGCGTGAGGACTTTCTTTCATAATTGTAGAAATCGGTCCGAAACCT
>CAJOPJ010000060.1 GCA_905236325.1 uncultured Selenomonadaceae bacterium | reverse complement strand
GTGCAAATGTCCGGAACCCATAACGCCCATAATTCCAACCAAGCAGTACAAAGTTGCGCGTTTTAAAGTCCTGATAAACATTTCGCGGCTGACTTCGTCGGCTGCGATTTTCCAGCAGCAGACAGTGATAACTAAAAATCCTGCCGTCGTCATTCCTGAAAAAAAAGCGTGCGAATATTCGCCAAGCACATAGTGGTTTGTGATTAAGTCAAACAGGCTTGTCATAACTGCGCGACCGTCCTGAATTTCATAGCCGACAGGGTGTTGCATAAAACTATTTGCAACCAAAATCCAAAATGCAGACAAGTTACTTCCGCAAGCAACAAGCCAAATGCAAGCGCAGTGCATTTTTTCGCTGAGTTTGTCCCAGCCGAAAATCCAAACGCCGATAAAAGTTGACTCCAAGAAAAACGCAGTTAAAGCCTCAAGCGCGAGCGGCGCACCGAAAATATCGCCCATGAACCTTGAATATTCCGACCAGTTCATTCCGAAGTGAAATTCCTGCACGATACCGGTTACAACGCCCATAGCGAAGTTAATTAAAAATATTGTGCCGAAAAACTTCACCAACTTGCGGAGCTTGATTTTTTCTTCGTAACTTTCGGCGTTGAGATACCAAGTTTCCAAAAGTGCGACAAATATTGAAAGCCCAAGCGTCACAGGTACAAATAAAAAATGATACACAGTGGTCACTGCGAATTGCAACCGCGACAAAATTAAAGCATCCATTAAGACTCCTCCTTAAAAAATTATTTTCAAAAAAATTATTTTGAATGTTGAATAATTGCCAAAACAAAGTAAGTAAAGCCAGCCGCAATTAGTGGACCGACCGCTATGCCTTTGAAGAAAAAAACTCCTGCCATTGTGCCGATAATCAGCGCAGGAATTACATCTGGATTTTCCTGCATTAAAGGCACGCCCAAGCCGCCTGCAATCGCCGCCAAAAGTCCTGCGACTATAGCTACGACTCCTGCGACTGACTTGAAGGAATGTATCATTGTTGCAATTGTGACTGTGCCATTGGCAATTGGAACTAAAACTGCCGCTGTTAAAATTATTATTCCAAGTTGCAAGCCGTGACCGCCCATCCAATCGACAATTATAGGCTGCGAAGTTATTTGCGACAAAATTTTTAAGACCAAGATAATTATTGCCGCGTAAACAACTGTCATGTTGTGACCGATAATGCTGAGTAAAAGTACAAGTCCAAGTGTTATGTAACTTTCCATAAAAAAAATTCCTCCTCCAAATCAAAATTATAATTCTGCCAACTTTATGATTCACCTGCAAATTTAAGCAAAAAAAAATAGACTCTTGCGAGTCGATTAAAATATTTTTCGGTACTTCGGAAGGGAGCGGAAGCATTTTAGCAAAGTCAATTTTCGCCGGCTGACTAATCAAACCGGCGGTTAAGTAATTCATTCGCCACCGAAGTAAGCAAACAAATTCTTGCTTGAGTTCGCACCCAAGACTTTTAAATGCATGTCAAAAAATTGTGGAGTCGTATTTTGCAGCCTTGTGTCATAGCGTCATACTGATATTGATATTGCGAACTGTCGAATTATTGACTTGATGGATTGTGGTTATTGGTTGTGCTTTTGCACGGATTTTCAAAAAAATTTATGCAGCCTCCCAGTTCATCTGCACCTGAACCGACTTTTCAATGCGTAATTGATAAAGCATAATGCGCAAATTAAAAAATTTTGCATTTTACATTTCGCATACGCATTGATTCCGTTCCCTTCCGAAGTACCGAGCAGTTTTATCAGTCAAAATTTTCCAAAATATCAACCAAGTTATCATTCAAATCGAAAGGCAAATTATAATCAACTTCAGTATTTATCAATGCTTTATCCAAGTTATTGGAACATACGTCAGTTTCCTTTTGGATTTTTTCTATATTCGCGCGAAGTTTATTTCTATCAAAGTCGATAGTCTTAATAATTTCAAGGTCATAGTAATATTCAGTTTGGTTGCCTTCATTATTAAACACATAGCCGGAGCCGCCATTTTTCTTAAGCAGGCTGGAATTTTTTATTGATGACATTTTTCTAAACAAATCCAAAGCTTCACGGCGTTTTTTATTCATATCGACAGCCGAATCAAAATCAAAAACCAATTTTTCTTTAGCGTCGTGGATAGCTTTAGCAAGTTGTGCGCGTTCAGAAATCAAGAACAGACAAAATTTTATCGCCTTGTTCGGTTCAAAAATTTTTTTATTGATATCGGTTACGTCCAAAATTTCATCTTCCAAACCTTTCACAGCCTTGCTGCGCAGGTGTTTTTCTTTGGTAACGGTAACATTACCTTCAGTGTAAAGATAGCTTGTAATCAAATTAAAGCAGTTTTCAATTTTATTTTGGGCTTGAAATGCTTCTTTTAAGTTCATGGAAAATTTCTCCTTTCAGTAGATCAATCAATTTTTGCGGTGATTACAGCAGAAAATTTTTTGTCCGGCTTATTTATCGAGTAAGATTTGAAATTTCTTTACAAAAATTTTTTTCAAGTTTATAATTTTTGCCGTGACTTTGAAGGAGGGAAAATTTTGACTAATGATTTGATGATTATCAATGCTTTTGTTTTTTATATTGGCTGTATGATGGCGATAGGCGTTTATTATTACCGCCAAACAAAGAACATGAGCGACTATTTTTTAGGCAACCGCAAACTTGGCGCGTGGGTAACTTCGCTGTCGGCTGAAGCGTCTGACATGAGTGGTTGGATGCTTATGGGCGTTCCGGGTTTTGCTTACTTGGCAGGTTTGAACGCAGGTTGGATTGCTGTTGGTATTGCGATTGGTACTTGGGCAAATTGGCAATTTGTTGCGGCGCGACTTCGCAAATACACTGAACTTGCAGGAAACGCGCTGACACTTCCTGAATTTTTGCAAAACAGATTTAAAGACACCAGCAACTTGCTTAGAATTGTTCCTGCAATTTTTATTTTGATATTTTTTATTTTGTACACTTCAAGCGGCTTTGTTTCGGCAGGCAGATTGTTTGAAACTGTTTTCGGCTTGGACTTTCAAGTTGCAATTTTTCTCGGCGCAGGTTCTGTTGTGTTTTATACTTTAATCGGCGGCTTTTTGGCTGTCAGTCGAACTGATTTTATTCAAGGCGTAATGATGTTCTTTGCAATTTTGCTTGTACCAACTTGCGCGGCAATGTCGCTGGGCGGTTTTGGTGAAACCATTTCCGCAATTTCTGAATTTAAATCTGAAATGTTTAATCCATTCCTCAAGCCGGACGGTTCGCAGATTGGTTTTATTGAAGTAGTTTCGCTTTTGGCGTGGGGTATTGGATATTTTGGTCAACCGCACATTTTAGTTAGATTTATGGCTGTCAAGTCAACTGCCGAAATTCCACAAGCCACAAAAATTGCAATGACTTGGGTTATTTTAAGTTTGGCGGCGGCTGTTGCAGTCGGTATGGTCGGCACGGTTTATTTATCAGAAACTTTGACAGGTACCGATTCAGAAAAAGTTTTCTTGGTTATGACTAATCAACTTTTTCCGCCAATAGTCGCAGGAATAGTTTTATCGGCAGTTTTGGCGGCGATTATGTCAACTGCCTCAAGTCAGCTTTTAGTTGCAGCGTCGGCTTTTGCGCAAGATTTTTACAAAACTTTACTGCGCAAAGATGCAACTCAATCTGAACTTGTTTGGATTTCAAGAGCGTCGGTTTTAATTATCGCGTCGATTGCGGTTTATCTTGGTTTCAATCCAAACAGCTTTATTTTGGATATGGTTGCCTATGCTTGGGCAGGATTCGGCGCGGCTTTTGGTCCGGCGATTTTGATGAGCCTGTTTTGGAAGTACACCACGCGCAACGGCATTATCGCAGGAATTATTGTTGGCGGCGTAACTGTTTTGCTTTGGAAACAACTTGCGCTTTTCGGACTTTATGAAATTGTTCCAGGTTTTATTTTTTCAATGATCGCAATTTATTTTGTCAGCAAATTGGATTCTAAACCTGAACAAGAAATTTTAGACACATTCGATAAAGTCGATGAAAGTAAAATTTAGTTTTTAAGTTTTAGCTTTTAGCTTTTGGCTGAAGGCTAATTTTTTTTTTGCGAAAATTTTAAGACTACATTGCAAGTTTTCTCTCAATTTTATAGCTTACGCATTACCAATTCGAAGTTAGAGCAGGTAAGCGAGTTTTTGATTTGATGAATTTTTAACAGGTAATTTTGCAAAAAGATTTTTGAAAAGGTTCTTTTGGTTAGATTTGCAAACGCAATAGTAAGTCACATTGGCTTCGGCGTTGAGTATGGGTTTATAGACGCAATTTTTTTGCGCTAGACCTGCTTTGATAAGAAAATCTGTGGTAAAGGAAAGAAACGGCGAAACTTCAACTAATTCTTTGAAAACATCGCGTTCACTCTGCATAAGAAATTTGGCATTAGGGGCTTTTTGTAAGCAAAGATGATACCAAAAGCCGATTTTGGAGTAAAGCAGGATTTTTTCGCCGTTTAATTCTTCCAGAAAAATGCCGTCCTTTGTTGCGAAATGGTGTTCATGAGGAACGGCAAGGAAAAGTTTCTCACTGCCACATTTCAATCTGAATAAATTTTTATCAGCAGGACTTTCATGCAGAATGATGAGGTTGAATAAATCATTTTGCAAGCCGCTGATTAGATATTGGTCGTCTTTAAGTTCGGAATGAATTGACACATCAGGAAAATCTTGAGTCAGCAGGAAAATAATTTCGTGCAAAGGTACCGGAGCGCAGGAGCCGATAAAAATTGTATGGTTCTTGCGATCAAATTCACGAATTTTTTCGAGAGCCTCATCGGTGAGGGCTAAAATCTTTTCAGCGTATTGAGCGGCAAGGATTCCGTTGTCATTTAAGGCAATGGAATTTTTTTTGCGAATGAAAAGTTCAACACCGATGCTCTGTTCCAATTTTTGCATTGAACGACTTAAAGCGGACTGAGAGAGATTGATCCGGTTGGCAACTTCAGAAAGAGTTCCGTATTTTGCCAGAGCGATCAGTTGTTTCCAAAGATAAGTTTCAATCATGATTATTCCTTTCGACTATGCGTTAAAGTGGTAGTGCTATGCTCAAATGTCGTTGTACTTTTTTGAGTAAGCATTATAAAATATCAATGATAATTTGTGAATAAGAGGTGTGCGAAATGAATAAGAAAATAATTTTTCCGCTGGTAGCCGCATTGAGTTTAACGGCAAGTTCTGTGCTGGCGATGAATCCTGTGACGATTCAAGATCAAGGCAGTTTTATGGCGGGCGGCAAGGCAATTCGGTCAGAGGGCGTATATGACGGCTCTAATCCAAGTAACTTTGCCGGCGAAACTTTGCACGGCGATCATGCTTATGTTTTCTATCAAATTCCTGTAAATGCAAAAAAATATTCACTGGTGTTTTTGCATGGCTACGGACAATCGGGCAAATCATGAGAAACAACGCCCGACGGTCGCGACGGCTTTCAGAATATTTTTCTTGAGCGCGGATACAAAACGTACATAGTGGATCAACCGCGTCGCGGTCGTGCCGGACAATCAACTCAGCCTTACACTTTCGATGCGCGTCCCGACGACCAACTTTGGTACAACACTTTCAGAATCGGTGAGTATCCGAACTACTACGCCAATGCAGAAGTTCCGCGCGACGAAGAATCTTTAAGCCAATTTTTTCATCAGATGACGCCGAGCTTTCCGACCGAACAAAAAATAATTGTTGACGCGATGGTTGCGGTGTTTGAAAAGTCTGGCGAAGGAATATTGATAACACATTCGGCAGGCGGCGGACCGGGCTGGGAAACTGCAATGCGCTCTGACAAAGTCAAAGCAATCATTTCGCTGGAGCCGGGCGCATTTCCGTTTCCTGAAGGCGAAGTTCCACCGACTGAAGAAACTACAAGCCTCTTTCCTGCTGTCGGCGAAGCTGTTTCAATGGAAGATTTTATGCGGCTGACAAAAATTCCGATTGTGGTTTATTTTGGCGACAACATTCCAAGCGGAGATAAGCCGGTTGCGAATTGGGGACAAGATAATTGGCGGACGCGATTAAATTTGGCGCGAAAGTGGGCGCAGGTTGTGAATAAATATGGCGGCAATGCTGAAATTGTTTATTTGCCGGATGTCGGTGTAAAAGGAAATACTCATTTTCTCATGGCATATTTAAATAATGTTGAAGTTGCTGATGTCATGGAGCGTTGGTTAAAATCTAAAGGCTTGACACGATGAAAATTTTGTTGCTGATGTTGGCGGCAGTAATTTTTGTAGGCTGTCAGCATAATGCTGAATCGGGGAGTGTTAATCAAATGCACGATTTTACGCAGGATACAAAAGTTGTCGACATTATCAACTACAAAAATTTTGACGGTTTCGGGCGGTTGATTTTTCCCACGAGAGGCATTAACAAAAATTTAACGCTGAAAAGTCTTAATGAAGTTTTGATTTGGTATAGCGAAGTCAATCCGAAAAAAACAGTCGAAATTGTTAACT
>CAJOPJ010000059.1 GCA_905236325.1 uncultured Selenomonadaceae bacterium | reverse complement strand
AAATTTATCAATGTTGCCTTTAGCCTCAAGTGCAAGTTTAGGCAGGTTGATTGTCACGAAAGAAAAATTGCCGCGGCTGCCGGATTCTTCAGGACCATTGACATTTGACATAACGCGCGTACGGCAGCCCATAGTCGCCACATAGCTGTTATAATCGCCGGGTTTGTAGTATTGCAAATTGTAGGGGGCATCAAGATTCACGAAATTTGGAAAAAGTCTTTTGGCAGAAACTTTGCAAGCTTGGCGGAATAAATCATAATTTTTGTCATCAATGTAATAATTAACGCCAGCTTTCAGCTGAAAAACTGAAATTGGAAAAATTGGAGTTTCGCCATTACCTAAACCTGCTTCAATTGCGTTTAAAACTTCACGCGTAGCAAGTCTGCCTTCCGGCGAAGTGTCCATGCCATAATTAATTGAACTGAAAGGAACTTGAGCACCTGCGCGACTGTGCAGTGTATTGAAGTTGTGTATTAAGGCTTCCATAGCTTGGTGAGTTTCTTCTTCGACATCGCGACAAGCCTGTTTATAAATTTTTTCTGCAATTTTTTTACTGCCGACAATCGCAGTCAAATTTTCAACAGCGGCAGGGTTTTCAGTTTCTGAATAAGTGCAAATATTAAAATCAATTTCGCCTTGAGCAGTTAAGTCGCAAAATTCGCAAGCGCGTTCAAGTTCAGCCTTCAAGATTTTTTTGAACGACTTACGCACGCCTTCAGCCATTGCATAATCAAAAGCGTTAATTGATTGACCGCCGAACATATCATTTTGGTTTGACTGAATGGCGATACAAGCAAGCGACGCATAAGATCTGATAGAATTTGGTTCACGCAGGAAACCATGACCTGTTGAAAAGCCGCCGTGAAAAAGTTTCAGCAAGTCAATCTGGCAACAATTTAAAGTTATCAAGCTGAAGTCCTTGTCATGTATGTGAATAAAATTTTCTTTGTCGGCAACGGCGAACTCCTCAGGCAAAACATAATTATCTACAAAATGCTTTGCGCCTTCCGCACCAAGTTTCAGCATAATACCCATTGAGGCATCAGTGTTGATATTTGCGTTGTCGCGTTTTGAATCGACAGCCTCAGCGTCTGTGAAGAAAATATCGCGGTAAGTTTCCATCAGTTTTTTTTGTGCACGACGACGCTGTGCGTGTTTTGCACGATAAACAATGTACTGCTTGGCAACATCGAAGAAATTATGTTCCATTAAAGATTTTTCAACTTGGTCTTGAATTTCCTCAACGCCGATGCTTTCAAAATTGCCAATCGCCTCCTCTACAGATTTTGTAACCAGTTCCACGTCTTGCGGTGAAAGTCTGTATTCTGGTTTCGTCGCGTCTCGGTTTGCTCCGATAATTGCATTGAAAATTTTTTCACGATCGTATTCGACATTATTGCCCGAGCGTTTCGTTACAGTTTTTAACTTCATCGCACTATCTCCCTTCCTAAAAATAATGGACAATGAAAAAAATGAAAATTAAATTTTCCATTATCCATTTTCCATTCTCAATTAAAATGTAATGCGTATTTTATTTGTAGAAAAAATTTTTTTCAAACACAGTTTTTTTTATTTATTTATTGATATATCGCCAATCAGTAAAAAATTTTTAATCTTGACAAAACGCTCACCGCATAACTTCGCGAAAAAAAGTTGAAAAAATTTTTGATAGCTAGTACAATAACGCGTGCTAAATGTGGAGGAGGAATTTTTTTTTATGGCAGTAAATTCAGAACGCAGAAATATTGCAATAATCGCTCATGTTGACCACGGCAAAACAACTTTGGTTGACGCAATGCTTAAACAAAGTCATATCTTTAGAAAAAATGAACAGGTAGCGGAACGCGTAATGGACAGTGGAGATTTGGAACGCGAACGCGGAATAACTATTTTGTCAAAGAACACCGCCATTATTTTCAACGACATAAAAATTAACATTGTCGATACGCCCGGACACGCGGACTTTGGCGGCGAAGTTGAACGCGTCTTGAACATGGTTGACGGCGTGCTTTTGTTGGTTGACGCTTTTGAAGGACCAATGCCGCAAACTAAATATGTCTTGCGTAAGGCTTTGGAACACAAACTCAAGCCAATTGTCGTTATAAATAAAATTGACAGACCGGACGCACGCGTTGAGGAAGTTTATGACGAAGTTTTGGAACTGTTCATGGAACTTGACGCTGACGACGAACAGCTTGACTTCCCGGTCATTTACACGGCGGCAAAGGCAGGTATTTCCAAAAAAAATATCGACGACCCCGACCAAGATTTGCAGCCGTTGCTCGAAACAATTATCAAGGAAATTCCTGCGCCTGAAGGCGATTTTGACGCGCCGTTGCAAATGGTTGTTACAACTTTGGAGGCTGATGAATATGTCGGCAAAGTTGCTATCGGCAGAGTTCAGCGCGGAAAAATTCATTCCGGCGAAACTGTGGCTTTAATGCGCGATGGCGAAATTAAAAAAGGCAAAGTCAGCAAAGTTTACACTTATGACGGCTTAAATCGCATTGAAGCTGAAGAAGCGGAAATGGGAGAAATTATCGCAGTCACCGGCTTAGCTGATATTTCAATCGGCGACACAATCGCCGACGCTGAAAATCCTGAAGCCTTGCCAGGTATCAAAGTTGATGAACCTACGCTCAGTATGACTTTTGGCGTTAATACCAGTCCATTTGCCGGTCGTGAAGGGCAATTTGTAACTTCAAGACACATTCGCGACAGACTTTT
>CAJOPJ010000058.1 GCA_905236325.1 uncultured Selenomonadaceae bacterium | reverse complement strand
GATAAAATTTTTGCTTTGAAACTTTGCAAAATTTTTTCTCTGTCCAATTTAATCACTCCCCACGCAGAAATTATCACAACGCAAAATTTTTTGCAACAAAAAACTCCGACGCAAAATTTTGCTGAAATTTGGATGGAAAAAATAATTTTAGCCGTGCAGAAATTATTTTTCTTGAATTTTAGCCGTGCAAAAATTATAATCAGCATTTTTTATAAAGCGCGACAGAACGCCACTTTTAAATTTTCAAGGCTGATTTCGACTCCTGGCCGATTTTGAGAAAAAAATTTTTTTAAAAAATTACAAAAAAATTTTTGAAAAAATTTTTGCTCTGAATTGGAGTTTTTTTTTGAAAATTTTTTTACAGGAATAATTTTTTTTTTGTAGAAAATGTACGCAAGAAAATTTTTTGTTAAGAAATTTTTTTAGGAGGAATTTTTATGGGAATGACAATGAGTGAAAAAATTCTTGCGCATCATGCAGGAAAAAATTTTGTTGAACCTGGACAACTTGTAATTTGTCCGCTGGATATGGTTTTGGCAAATGATGTTACAGGTCCGCCTTCAATCAAGGAATTTGAAAAAATTGGCAAACCTGTTTTCGATACAGAAAAAATTGCATTAATACCTGATCATTTTCAGCCTGCAAAAGATATTAAAAGCGCAGATTTAGCAAAAATTATGCGCGATTTTGCTCACAAAAATAAAATTAAACATTATTATGAGGCAGGTCGAGTTGGAATTGAGCATGTAATTTTACCGGAATTTGGAATTGTTGCGCCTGGAATGTTGACAATCGGCGCAGATTCTCACACTTGCACTTACGGCGCGTTGAATGGATTTTCAACAGGCGTTGGCACAACTGATTTAGCTGTCGGTATGGCGACAGGAAAATCTTGGTTTAAAGTTCCTGAGGCAATAAATGTTCATTTGACAGGAAAAAAAGCAAAATATATTTCAGGAAAAGATGTTATTTTAACTTTAATTGGAAAAATTGGCGTTGATGGTGCACTTTATAAAGCTTTGGAATTTTCCGGCGAAGGCGTTTTTGAACTTTCAATGACTGATAGATTAACAATTTCAAATATGGCGATTGAAGCCGGAGCAAAAGCCGGAATTTTTCCATTTGATGAAATAACTAAAAATTATGTTGAAGGACGCGTAAAAAAATCTTATGAACCGGTTGCAGCTGATACCGATGCAAAATATTCACAAATTGTTGAAATAAATTTGTCAGAATTAAAACCTGTAGTTGCATTGCCTCATTTGCCTGAAAATGTTAAAAATGTTGAAGAAGTCGGAGAAATTAAAATAAATCAAGTTGTTATCGGTTCTTGCACAAATGGCAGACTTGAGGATTTGGAAATTGCGGCAGAAATTTTAAAAAATAAAAAAATTCACGAAAATGTTCGCGCAATTATAATTCCAGGAAGTCAAGCAATTTATAAAGAAGCTGTTCATCGCGGTTTAATTGATATTTTTATCGACGCAGGTTGTGTTGTAAGTTGTCCGACTTGCGGTCCTTGTTTGGGCGGTTACATGGGAATTTTAAGCGCAGGTGAGCGTTGCGTTTCAACAACAAACAGAAATTTTAGAGGCAGAATGGGTCATGTTGACAGCGAAGTTTATTTAGCAAGTCCATATGTTGCGGCTGCATCTGCAATTTTAGGAAAAATTTCTACTCCTGCAGAAATTTAAATGCTAAAAATTTTTTAAAATCAAAAAAATTTTTTGATTGAAAGGAGATTATTAAATGCAAATTGAAGGAAAAGTTTGGCGTTACGGCGATAATATTGATACCGATGTAATTATTCCTGCGCGATATTTAAATACTTTCGATCCTGCGGAACTTGCAAAACATTGCATGGTCGATATTGATGAAAATTTCGCAAAAAATGTTAAAGCCGGTGATATTATTGTCGGCGGAAAAAATTTTGGTTGCGGCTCAAGTCGTGAACATGCGCCTGTTGCAATAAAAGCCTCAGGAGTGCCTGTTGTCATTGCGGCAAGTTTTGCAAGAATTTTTTATCGAAACGGCATAAATATTGGTTTGCCGCTTTTGGAAATTGGCAACGATGTTGAAAAAATTTCTGCAAATGATATTTTAAAAATCGACACGGCAACCGGCACAATTGAAAATTTAACAACCGGCGACAAATTTAAATCACAGCCTTTGCCAGGATTTGTTCAAGAAATTGCAAAAGCCGGCGGTCTGATTAACTACATAAAAAATTCTGATTTTAAATAAAAAAATTTTTCCTCCAAAAGTGGAGGATTTTTTATTTTCAGAAATATTTTTATTTATTTTTTTCAATTCAGATTTTAAGTAAAAAAAAAACTCCATTGCGGAGAATTTTTTTTGAAATTTTTTAGAAATATTTTATTTAATTTTTTTTGCAATTAAATTATCAACGCAGATATTTTCTTTACCGATAAAAACTTCGTCCATAAGTTCAAATTTCCAATCGCGCTTGTAATAGTTGAAAAGTTCTGCAGAATTGTAAGCAAAAATATTTTTATCAAGTTTGCCTGAAAAACTTTTATCAACTTTCGCAATTGAAACATTCAGCCCGCCAACTGAAGTATTTTCCTGAATCATGTTGAAAATTTTTTCGCGACTATTTTTTGGAATATAATTTGTAATTTTTCCTGTACAGATGACATCAAAATTTTTTTCAATATTGTAAGTTAAAATATCTGCGCGAAAAAAATTTACATTAACACCGACTTTTTCAGCAGAAAATTTTGCGTCATTTAAAACTTTTTCCGAATTATCAAACGCAGAAACAATATAGCCGTTCCTAGCCAAAAAAATCGGCGTATCGTCCGCACAACCACAAACCAAAACGCTGACAGGTTTTGTCGGCGGAATTAAGCCTAAAATCTTGTGCACGATATGTTGAATTTCGCCTTGCAGATAAATTTTGTCGGATTGCTGATTTTTTTCGTAAGCCGAAATTTTTAAATTTTCAGCGTGATAGCCGAACAATGAATCAATAGTCGTGCCGAAAAACGCAGCCAACTTCGGCAACATATCAATATCAGGTCGACTTTGTCCATTTTCCCAACGCGACACTGATTGCGGCGTGATTGATAATTTTTTTGCAAGTTCTTCCTGCGTCAATTTTAATGCTTTGCGTGATTCAAAAATCCTTTTCGACAAAATGTTTTCATCTTTCATGATGATCACTCCTTCAATTACTGGTTCAAATAAACTACAAAAATTACTAAAACTAATTGCCTACAAATTGTCCTCCAATCTTAAAATTAAATCGCGAAGTTCGGCGGCTTTTTCAAACTCAAGATTTTTAGAAGCCTCGCGCATTTCAGCCGTCAAAGTTTTAACTAAATTCTTGCGTTGCGAAGCTGAAAGTTTTTTAATAACTTCGCCGGTCGACTTGCCGGAAGTTTTTGCAGATTTTTTCAGCGGCAGTTCAATAATCGGCGCAACAGGTTTTTGTATTGTCTGCGGAGTGATGTGATTTTTTAAATTGTAGTCCTGCTGAATTTTTCTGCGGCGTAAAGTTTCAGTCATGGCGCGTTGCATTGAGTCGGTAATTTTTTCTGCGTACAAAATTACCTTGCCATTTGCATTTCTTGCTGCGCGTCCTATTGTCTGAATCAGCGAAGTTTCTGAACGCAAAAAGCCTTCTTTATCCGCGTCCAAAATTGCTATCAGCGAAACTTCAGGCATATCTAAGCCTTCGCGCAAAAGATTTATTCCGACAAGCGCGTCAAATTTTCCTGCGCGGAGGTCGTGAATAATTTCTGCGCGTTCGATTGTCACAACGTCCGAATGTAGATATTTTACTTTAATTCCTGCGCTTGTCAAATAATCTGTAAGTTCTTCTGCAAATTTTTTTGTCAGCGTTGTTATTAAAATGCGTTCGTGAAGTTCTACGCGCTTTTGAATTTCTGTAATTAAGTCGTCGATTTGATTTTCTATCGGTCTTACTTCCACGACAGGATCAAGCAAGCCTGTTGGTCTGATAATTTGTTCAACAGTTTGCCCTGACTTTGAAAGTTCATAAGGCGCAGGCGTTGCCGAAACATAAATCACCTGCCGAATTTTTTGGTTGAACTCCTCGAAAGTCAGTGGGCGATTATCCTTTGCGCTGGGCAGCCTAAAGCCATTGTCGATTAAAACAGATTTTCTGGATTGGTCGCCATTAAACATTGCACGAACTTGCGGCAATGTTACATGCGATTCATCAATCACAGTTAAAAAATTTTGTGGAAAATAATCAATCAGCGTGAAAGGCGGTTCGCCTGGTTTTCTGCCTGTCAAGTGTCGCGAATAATTTTCTATTCCACTGCAGTAGCCCATCTCCTGAATCATTTCCAAGTCAAAATTTGTACGCTGTTCAATGCGTTGCGCCTCGATAAGTTTGTTGTTGTTTTGAAAAAAAATTATCTGCTCGGCAAGTTCGGTGCGAATATTTTTTTCTGCGCGTTTCATATCGTCCAAATCTGCTACATAATGCGACGCAGGAAAAATAAAAACTTCATTGCGTACGCCTTCAACTTTGCCGCTGACAATTTCAAATTCAGAAATTTTTTCAACTTCGTCGCCGAAAAGTTCAATTCTAATCGCCCTGCCGTTATAACCTGCCGGCGTAATTTCTAAACAATCGCCGCGCACTCTGAACTTGCCGCGTTCAATAATCATGTCGTTGCGTTCATAGCGAATTGCAACTAATCTTTGCAAAATTTCTTCGCGCTGAATTTGCTGACCTTTGTAAATGTGCAAAACCAGCTTGTGATAATTTTCAGGCGAACCCAGACCATAAATGCAACTGACGCTTGCAACAATAATCACATCGCGCCGCTCAAACAAACTACAGGTTGCGCTGTGGCGCATTTGATCTATTTCATCATTGATTGACGCGTCTTTTTCAATGTAGGTATCAGTAGCCGGCAGATATGCTTCAGGCTGATAATAGTCGTAGTAGCTGACGAAGTAGCCGACAAAATTTTCAGGAAAAAAGCTTTTGAACTCGGCGGCAAGTTGCGCTGCTAAAGTTTTGTTATGCGCAATAACCAAAGTCGGCAATTGAATTTGTTCAATGACTTTTGCGATTGTGTAAGTTTTTCCTGTGCCTGTTGCTCCAAGCAGAACTTGCGCTGCCAAGCCGTCGCGCAGTCCTTCAGCTAAATTTTGTATTGCTTGCGGCTGATCACCTGTCGGCTGAAATGGTGCGTAAACTTTGAAAGGTTTTTCCTGCATAATTTCACCTGCTTAACCTGCTTAAAAATTTTTCTTGAAAAAACTTCAACGCAATAAAAAAATTTCCTGCAAAAAAAAAGCCGCTCGACTTGGAGCGGTCAATGCAAATTAAATATTAATCTAAATCTGCGCCATTTGAGGCAATAACTTTTTTGTACCAATAGAAACTGTCTTTTTTGCTGCGTGAAAAATCACCTGTGCCGTCGTCGTGGCGATTTACATAAATAAAG
>CAJOPJ010000057.1 GCA_905236325.1 uncultured Selenomonadaceae bacterium | reverse complement strand
TCACAAAGTTTTGGTTGAAGTTGATGGCGGAATTGGCAGTGGTTTTTCGGACGAAGATTATAAATCTGTCGGCGCGGAAATTATTTCTGACAAGCAAAAATTGTTCAACGATGCGCAGATGATTATCAAAGTTAAGGAGCCGCTTAAAGCTGAATATAATTTGTTTCACGAAGGGCAGATTTTATTTACTTATTTGCATCTTGCGCCGGAACCTGAACTTACAAAAGCGTTGTTGGATAAAAAAGTTACAGGTATTGCTTATGAAACAGTTGTCGGGCGTGACGGAAAAAGTTTGCCGCTTTTGGCTCCGATGAGTGAAATTGCCGGCAGAATGTCAATTCAGATTGGTGCGCATTTTTTGGAAAGTCGTCACGGCGGAAGTGGAATTTTGCTTGGCGGAGTCAGTGGCGTTGCGTCCGGTCAAGTTGTAATTGTCGGCGGCGGAATTGTTGGCACTAACGCTGCAAAAATTGCTGTTGGACTTGGTGCGCGTGTTACAATTATTGATTTGTCGATTGACAGGTTACGCTATCTTGATGATATTTTTGGAGGCAGAGTTCAAACTGTAATGTCAAACAGTTACAATATCGCGCAGTGGACTAAACAAGCTGATTTGTTGATTGGCGCAGTTTTAATTCCGGGTGCAAAAACTCCAAAACTTGTTACAACTGCAATGGTTCAGCAAATGAAGCGTGGTTCAGTGATTGTCGATGTTGCGATTGATCAAGGTGGCTCTATTGAAACTTCAGACCACGTCACAACTCACGACGAACCGACTTTTGAAAAATTCGGCGTGATTCACTATTCAGTTGCAAATATTCCCGGCGCAGTTGCAAGAACTTCAACGCTGGCTTTAACTAATTCAACTTTGCCTTATGCAATCAACATTGCCAATAAAGGCTGGCAAAAAGCTTTGGCTGAAGATTCAGGACTTGCTAAAGGCTTAAACACTTACAATGGCAAAGTCACAAATAAAAATGTAGCTGACGCGCTGAATTTGGAGTATTGCGCCTATGCAAATTAAAATCAGACAAGCAACTGTTGCGGACGCAGAAAGTCTTTTGAAAATTTATGCTTACTATGTGACTGAAACCGCAATCAGTTTTGAAATAAAAATTCCAACGCTGACAAATTTTCGCGCAAGAATTTCTCAAACACTAAAAAAATTTCCCTACCTTGTAGCCGAAGTCGAAAATAAAATTGTCGGCTATGCTTATGCACATGAATTTGTCGGGCGCGAGGCTTACAAATTTTCTGCTGAACTGACAATTTACCTTGATAAAAATTTTCGCGGCGTTGGAATCGGAAAAAAACTTTACACTGAATTGGAAAATATTTTACAAGCGCAGGGTATTAAAAATTTGTATGCTTGTGTCGGCTGGATTGAAATTGAAGATGAATTTTTAAACCACGCAAGCGCAAATTTTCATCAACATTTAGGCTTTAAAATCTGTGGCAAATTCACAAAGTGCGGAAATAAATTTAATCGCTGGTATGATATGATTTGGCTGGAAAAAATTATCGGCGAACATAATTGAAATTTTTATGAAAATTCAACAACTAAAAAAATTGACAATCGCCAATGCGAATTATAAAATTGTGCAGAGGTGATTTTTTTATGAAAGTCGGAATCGACATTGGCTCAACTACAATTAAACTTGTCGTTCTTGACGGCAAGAAAAATATAATCCACAAAGAATATTCGCGGCACTTGTCGGAAATCAGTTCCGCGCTCAGCAAAAGTTTGATTGCGCTGAAAGATGTTGTCGGCGAAGCAAAATTTAAAATTGCGCTTGCAGGTTCCGCAGGCATGGGCATTGCTAAAAAAATTAAATTGCCTTTCGTGCAGGAAGTTATCGCCTGTCAAACTGCGGTGGAGGAGTTCATTCCGCAAACTGATACAGTTATTGAACTTGGCGGCGAAGATGCAAAAATTATTTACCTGAAAGGTGCGCCGGAAGTCAGAATGAATGGAGTTTGCGCCGGCGGCACAGGTTCATTTATCGACCACATGGCAAATTTGCTTTCAACTGACGCACTTGGTTTGAATGCTTTGGCAGAAAAAGGCAAGCAGATTTACACAATCGCCAGCCGCTGCGGAGTTTTTGCTAAAACTGACATTCAAGCCTTGATGAACGACGGCGCGAAAAAAGCTGATATTGCGCTGTCGATTTTTCAAGCTGTTGTTAATCAGACAATCGGCAACTTGGCGCAGGGCAGACCTATTGAAGGCGCAGTTGCATTTTTAGGCGGACCATTGCACTTCCTGCCGGAATTGAAAAAAAGATTTGTCGAAACGCTGAAACTCACGCCGGAGCAAGTCGTTGAAACTAAAGACGCAAATTTTTTTGTAGCGACAGGTGCGGCACTTTCTGATGAAGCGCAAGATTTTTCTATAACCGAACTTGAAAATTCAATTCAGCTTGCAGAGGCGGCAGCTAAAACCGAAACGCACAAGGCTGATTTTGTTTTGTTTGACAGTCCGGCTGATTTGCAAAATTTCCGCAATCGTCACAACTTGACAAAAGTCAAACGCGGCGATTTAAAAACCTACGCAGGAAAAATTTTTGTCGGCATTGACGCAGGTTCAACCACTGCGAAAATTTGTGGCATTGGCGAAGATAAGCAGGTGCTTTACACAAGCTACGGCTCAAATGAAGGCTCGCCTCTCAAAAC
>CAJOPJ010000056.1 GCA_905236325.1 uncultured Selenomonadaceae bacterium | reverse complement strand
GGCTCGACTTCCAAAAAATTTGCAAGACAATCAATGCAATAAAAATTCTTGGACTGCGCGCCCAAGAGTTTTTTTGTTATACCTATTTCGTTTTTTGTAAGCGGCTTTTTGCCGCAAGCAATACATTCAAAAATTTTTTTCGCCAATTAATTTACCTCGAGATTCGGCAATGAAAATTCAATTACCGGCACTAAAATTTCTTCAAGCGTCGCTCCGCCATGCACTTCAAGCGAAGATATTCGCCCGCCTGAAAATCTATCGTAATTCGCCAAAATCCACCAGCCGTTATTTTCCACAGCACAAAGCGGCTTTTCGTCAACATCATTAGCAAGACAACACCGCCCGCCATGTTCGCCTTCCGAATGCATTTTGAATTTAATTTCGCGCCCGAACATTACGGCAAGACGGCTCGTGCCGTGGTCCGAAGTCAAAATAATCTTTTTTGCGCGGCGATTTGCCAAAGAATTTTTTATTTCAGAAATTACGCTGTCAATAATTTTAAATTCCTCGTCAATGTAAGTTGGCGTGGAGCATTTTCCGTGCGCGTCGAAACTTTCGGGCGAATGTTTCAATTCGTCAAGTTTTGGGTTTTTGGCGAACTTACTGCCGCGCCATTCGTCATAGAAATTTTTATTTTGAAAAGTCAAAGTCGGCAAATCCGCGCGCGCAATTTTAATTTTTATCGAAAGTCCAAGTTGCAATGCACGCGCTTTTATGTAGCTTGCAAATTCCGCGCCGAGTGCGTCCAACCAATAAAGTTTAGCCGCCGAGTCTGAGTCTTCCAAAATTTTTTGGCGCGTCTCAAATTTATTGTAAGGTCTGCTTAACGCAAGTTCAGTGACGTAATTTTTAAAATTTTCGTCGTCAAGGTTGCAAAGTTTAATTTTTTTGTACTGCCGAAAATAATTTGTAATTTCGGTGTCGTTAAAGTCGTAATCAGTCAAATAATCTTTCATAGCCGGAAAATTTTTTTCAAAGAGCGCAGGAATTTTTTCTTTGCCCTGTACTGCTTGAATCATTACGCGGCGTTCTTCGGAGGTGTTATCAGTCAAATATTTTAAGGCGTCAGGAAAATTTTTCAGCCGTTCCAGATATTCGGCAAGATACGGCGAAGAAATATTTTTTATTGCTGCCTTTCGTTGCGCGTAAAATTCTTCAAAATTCTTTTCGTCCTCAACATCAAGCAAGGCGAAAAATAAATTTTTTTGGTACGTTTCAAAATTTGCAGAGCGGCTGAAGACAAAGCGCAAATAAGGATTAGAAATTTTGTTTTTGAAACCAGCGGCAAAGCTGCGCCAATGTTCGGGAGAATAGCCCTCGCAATTTTCATCGAAAAAATATTTTTGCCATTGCGAATCATTCAGCGCGTCGGGCGTAGCGTTAAAGTAAGCATCACGATTTTTCAGCACGTCAAAAAAAGTATTAATTTCTTTGACATTAACCAAAGGCAAATCAGTTTGTACGCTTGCCGAATTCTTGCCGCTCTCAAGCAACTTTAAAAGTTCGGAGAAATTTTTGGCGTCAGTTGGAATTTTTATATTTGAACCGTACTTTACAACAGAAAAATTTTCTTTGCCTGCAACCCTGCAAATATGATTTGTGCGAAATTTAAAATCTTCGTCTGCGAGGCGTTCAAGCAAATTTGCAATTCCGCGACAAACGAAGATGATTTTTTTGTTAAAAATTTTATCCTGCAGACGGCGCAAAATATTTTCCTGCGCCGTGAAAAAAATATATTCGCCCAAGCCGAAAAAAAGCGCGTTCCTTTGCAAAGTTTTCAATTTATCAATCAATAAATCACTGTCAACAAAAAAATCGCCCTGACAAAATTCGGAAATGTAAATTTGTTCAAAGTTGCCGAAAAATTTTTTGAAATTCTCCGCGCCGTCCGAAATTACAAAGTATGGGCGAAAATTATCGCAGCTCAAGTAAATATTAATCTTATTTACTGCGTCATCGACGCTTAAAATTTCCACGCTTAAGACTCCCTCAAAAGTTTCAAGCCGACTTCAAAATTTTTATCAAGCAATTCAATCAGCAATTTTTTTGCGTCTTCATTGGACATTTTCATAACGCGCTC
>CAJOPJ010000055.1 GCA_905236325.1 uncultured Selenomonadaceae bacterium | reverse complement strand
CGCTTGTCAACTTGGTTGATGTTCCGGGATTTTTGCCGGGTGTTGACCAAGAATACAACGGCATTATCAGACACGGCGCGAAAATGCTTTATGCTTACAGTGAGGCGACTGTGCCAAAAGTCACGGTTATCACACGCAAGGCTTATGGCGGTTCTTACATTGCTATGTGTTGCCGCGAACTCGGCGCAGATCAAGTTATGGCTTGGCCCAGTGCTGAAATTGCGGTTATGGGACCTGCCGGCGCGGCGAATATCATTTTCCGCAAAGACCCCGACAAAGATCAAAAAACTGCTGAATATGTTGAGGAATTTGCAACGCCTTACAAAGCTGCCGAACGCGGTTATGCTGACATGGTTATTGAGCCTAAAGAAACGCGTCCGCTGATTATCACGGCTTTAAATGCACTTGCAAGCAAACGCGAAGTTGGACCCAGTAAAAAACATGGCAACATTCCGCTCTAATAATGGAAAATTAAATTCTCAATTAAAAAGGGGCTGGCAACGATGGCTGAAAAAATTAAACCTGAAGTTATTGCGGTAATTACTGCGGCTGTTCAGTCAATGACAAAGGACGGCAAAGTTATCGCTGTCAAAATTAAACGCAATGAAAATTGGGCTCTTGCGTCCAAAAATAGAAATTAAATTTGTACTGGAGGAACTACGATGAAAAAATTTAATGTAACTGTCAACGGCACAACTTATGAAGTCGAAGTTGAAGAAGTAAAAGCTGCAGGTAGCGCACCTGTAGCGCGTCCTGCGGCTCCTGCAGCAGCTCCTGCACCGAAACCTGCTGCAGCTGCTCCTGCTGCACCAAAAGCAACTGCCGGCGCAGGTGAACATTCAATCGACGCACCAATGCCGGGCAAAGTTGTTAAACTTGTCGCAAATGAAGGCGCATCTGTCAAAGCCGGCGAAGTTTTGCTGATTTTGGAAGCTATGAAAATGCAGAATGAAATCACAGCCGACGCTGACGGCACTGTCAAGAAATTTAATGTTCAAGCCGGTCAAAGCGTAAAAGCGCATGAATCACTTGTCATTCTTGGCTAAAAATAAAAATTCAAACCTCCATTCGGAGGCTTTTTTTTTTGCAAAATTTACAAACTGCAAACCGAAGATTAACAGTAAAAAATCTTGACAGAGCGCGGCAGTTGGTATATATTAAGCGAAATGAAAAAAGACTGAAAATAGCAAGGGAGAAATTTCCAATGAAAAAATTGCTGATTTTTTTACTTGTGATTGTGATTTCAATTTCAGCGTTGGTTGTGTGGACGTTGAAGAGTGATCCTGACAGAGTGCCGATTTTAAGCTATTATCGCGTCAATGATATTGATCATAATGAAACTACTTTAAGCGTTGAACAGTTTGGCGCACAGATGAAGTATCTTTCTGACGAAGGCTACACAGTAATTACGCCGACAGAACTTTTGGACGCATGGCAAGGCAAAGCTGGACTGCCTGCAAAGCCGATTGTATTGACTTTTGACGACGGACATGTTGATATTTATAAAAATGTTTTTCCGATTTTGAAGCAGTACAATTTTAAGGCGACAATTTTTATTGTGACTGACTTTGTAAATTTGTATCCGGACTATTTGACTTGGCAACAGGCGCGTGAAATGCAGGAAAGCGGCTTGGTTGATATTGAAAGTAACACGCTCAGTCAGAAAGATTTAACTAAAGTTCTCGACCACGATAAGCTTTGGGATCAAATTTATGGCTCAAAGCAAGCTATTGAATGGTATTTAAAAAAATCAGCAGATTTTATCGCGTATCCATTCAGCGTTTATGATTTGGACACTGAGGATATGTCTAAGCAAGTTGGTTATCGCGCGGCATTTATCAGCAATTATGGCATAACGCATGCCGACGACAGGAATAGTTATATTATGCAGCGTATTCCGATTTATGGTTCAAATTCTCACACATTTTTAAGATTTCAACTGCGGCTTGAAGGCGTAAATTTGTTTGCGCCAATAGAGCATTTTAAAGCGCGTGTGATTGAGGACGGCAATGGCTTTGTTGCTGATTTTATTCCGACGCCTTGAGGTGGAAAAATGAACTTTGCTGAATTAACAACCGAAAAAAGAAATCCTGCCAGTGCGAATATTGATAAAGTTTCCACTCTTGAAATGGTGAAAATTATCAACGACGAAGACAAAAAAATTGCCTTTGCAGTTGAAAAAGTTTTGCCGGAAATTGCAATGGCGATTGAGGTTATTGCTGAAAAAGTTTCACGCGGCGGGAGGCTTTTTTATATTGGCGCAGGAACTTCAGGCAGATTGGGCGTTTTGGACGCGTCTGAATGTCCGCCGACTTTTGGGACTGAGCCGGAAACTGTGCAAGGCATTATTGCAGGTGGCTTGACTGCGTTGACTACTGCGATTGAAGGTGCGGAAGATGATTTTACTTTGGCTGAAAAAAATCTTGCCGAAAAAAATTTTAGCAAGGCAGATATTTTAGTTGGTATTGCAAGTTCAGGGCGCACGCCTTATGTTTTGGCAGGAATTGACTACGCTAAAAAAATCGGCGCAGTTACAGTTGGAATTTCCTGCACTGAAAATTCACAGTTGGCAAAGATTGTTGATGTTGCAATTACAGCTGTGACAGGCGCTGAGGTTATCACAGGTTCAACGCGTATGAAAGCCGGCACGGCTACAAAAATGATTTTGAATATGCTTTCAACCGGCACGATGATTAAGCTTGGCAAAGTTCGCGGCAACTTAATGATAAATGTTCGCGCGACAAATGATAAACTGCGTGACAGAGCAAAACGCATCGCTGAATTAGTTGATAATGAGTAGTTGGTAGTTGCAATGAAAAATGGAATTTCGGTTTTTGCGGGCTTAAATTGCACGCTTGAGGAAAATATTTTGCTGATTGAAAAATCTGCAAAACTTGGACTGAATCGCCTGTTTACTTCGGCGCAAATTCCTGAAACTTCGGACGACGCTTTTGAGGATTTTGCTACTATTTTAAATTGCGCGTTGGAAAATAATTTTGAAATTATTTTGGATGTAAATCCTGCGACAGTTTCAGAATTTAATTTTGACGGCGTAACACTTCGATTGGACGATGGCTTCACTGTTGAAAAAACTGCCGAACTCAGTTGTGTAAGAAAAATCTGCTTGAACGCCTCGACAGTGACTTTAAATTTTCTGAACGCGCTGAAAAATTCCAACGCTGATTTTAAAAATATTTCTGCGCTGCATAATTATTATCCGCGCATTGAAACAGGTTTAGATACTTATTATTTTGAAAATCAAAATAAAATTCTGCAGGATTTTGAAATTGAAGTCGGAGCGTTTGTGCCAAGTTTTGAAGGCAAAAGACGACCGCCACTTTGCGAAGGCTTGCCGACTTTGGAAGATTGCAGAAATTTTTCAACCGACTTATCAGCAAGATTTTTAGCGGCAATTGGAACTGATTTTGTGATTATCGGCGACAGTTTGCCAACTGATTTGGAAATTTTTTCAATTTCTGAAATTATGGAAAATGAAGTAATTTTGAATGCGAAACTGTTTACTGAAAATCCTACAGCCGGTGAACTTCTAAATTATAAATTTACGCGCCGCCCTGAAATTTCAAAGTCAGTGATTCGCGCTGTTGAAAGTAGACAGATTTTAAAGTCGATTGGCGGTCATATTACGCCGGAAAATTCTGCAGTGGAAAGAGTTTTTGGCGACATAACCATTGACAATACAAATTTTGGAAGGTACGAAGGCGAACTTCAAATTGTTGATGATATTTTGCCGGCGGACTCCAGAGTTAATGTTGTAGGTTCTGTTTTGGAGGCTGAAAATTTTTTGACGCGCTACATAAAGCCGAATCAAAAATTTTCATTCAGGTTTATTTAGGAGGTGGTTTTTGTTATGAGGTTAAAGACTTTTTTTATTGTGACATTGCTGGCGTTATCGGTATGTGCCACAGCCATTGCCTCGCCAACTTTGGCAAAAGATGACACAGGCGAAGAAGTTTTGATACTTCAGCAAAAATTATATTTAATTGGTTACACAATTACTGAATTTGATGGCGTTTTTGGCGAAGAAACCGAACGCGCAGTTTTGGAATTTCAACGTGACAATGGAATTATCGACACAGGAATTGTTGCAAATGTGACTTGGCGTGCATTGCGCGACGCTGAACCTATCGCTGGCAGAAGCATTGATGACATTGAAATTACAATGCGCAATGAGCCTGTTAATCATGAAAATATTATCGCGCCGAATGGCAGACTTTTTATCAGCCAAGCGGACGGTGAAGCACTTATCAATACTGCTGAAAAATATATTGGCGTGCCCTATGTTTTTGGTGGAACTACGCCTTCAGGTTTTGATTGTTCAGGATTTTTGCAGTATGTTTTTGAAGAAGTTGGTTTTATAATTCCACGCCTTGCCGATGAACAATATTTACTTGGTAAATCTGCCAGTGTTTCGCAACTTGAAGTCGGCGATTTGGTTTTTTTTGAAACTTACACTGACGGCGTGTCGCATTGTGGCTTTTATGTTGGCGGCAGAAAATTTTTGCATGTTTCGGCAAGTCGTGGCGTGAGAGTTGATTCACTCGACAGCGATTATTGGGCACCGCGATTTGTTGGTGCAAGAAAAATTGTTGCATAAAAATTTTTCACAAAAAAAATCCTCGACCAGATTGAGTCGGGGAATTTTTTTTATTCAACTTGAGTTCCTATGCCTTGCGCGGTGAAAAGTTCCAAAATTATTGAATGTGGAAGTCTGCCGTCGATAATATGCGCCTTACCTGCGCCACTTTCAATCGCTCGCAAGCACGCCTCGACTTTCGGAATCATTCCGCCGGAAATAATTCCTGACTTGATAAAATCTTTTGCCTGCGCGGAAGTCAGCGTTGAAATAAAACTATCTTTGTCCTCAAAATCTTTGTAAACGCCTTCAGTGTCAGTCAGTAGCAAAAGTTTTTCAGCTTTCAACGCGCCGGCAATATCAGCCGCAACATAATCAGCATTGATGTTGTAACTTTCGCCGTCATCGCCGACACCGATTGGCGCAATTACCGGCACATAATTTTGACTGATTAAATCTTCAACAATCTTGATGTTAATCTGTTTTGCCTTACCGACATAACCAATATCGACTTTGGATTTTTGACCGTCCTCATAAACAGTAGCAAGTTTTTTTTCTGCTTGAATTAAATCAGCGTCCTTGCCGCTTAAACCAACAGCGCGAAGTCCGCGTCTGTTCAGCAAAGTTACAATTTCTGAATTTATCTTGCCGTCCAAAACCATTTCCGCAATTTCGACAGTTTCTTCATCAGTGACGCGAAGTCCGCTGACAAATTCACTTTGCTTGCCGACTTTTTTTAAAAAACCTGTAATGTCAGGTCCGCCGCCGTGAACAATTGCAACATTTATTCCGACAAACTTCATTAGCGCAATATCCTGCATAACTTTTTCTTTCAGTTCGTCATTAACCATTGCATTGCCGCCGTACTTAATGACAATAGTTTTGCCATAAAATTTCTGAATAAAAGGCAGAGCCTCAATCAAAACTTCAGCTTTGTCGGACGCGCTAAAAATTGTACTTTCAGTTGGCGGAGTTCCTGGCTTGTAGAAAATTTTTTCAGTAACTTCGTCGTCAAGGTGCAAGCCGCTGAAAATATTTGCAGTCAAAGTTTCCAACATATCGCGCAGAAATTTTTGATTTTCTGTAGCAGATTTAATTTCTTCGTCCTCAGCCAAGTCATTCAAATTTGCGCCGGACAAAATTTTTTTCAGGACGCGCCCTGCCAATTCATTTTTCAATTCTTCTTCATTGAGCGTTTTCATTGTCTTGATTTTTTTCCTCCTCAACAAAATTATCTTCCGCTTCGAAATCCGAAGGCTTGATAAAGTCGTCGAACGGCACAATTTTTTCTTCGCCGCGTTCGTTGTCAATGTAACGCAAACCTTCATCGGTAATTACAGCTTGATCAGCCTGCAAAGCCTTAACCAAATCCAAACTTTGTTGGTCGATTGAAATTATACCGAACTTGTTAAGCAAAAGTTTCAGCACTGTTTTTTTAGCCATAGCGTCGAAGTTGCTTGACCAGACTGAAGATTTTTTGCCGCGATTTAAGTCGTAGCTGTAACTTTGTGAATATTTTTCAGCGTGCGCCTCAAGTTCTTCAACAGTCATGTACAAAGTTTTGTTGAAGCCGTTCAAAAACTCCATATATGCGACATAGCCGACAATTTTGTCTGAAATTTTTTCGCCGCGCACAATTTCGCCGGTTATGAAATCAATTTCCTTAATCTGTCCTTCAAAGACTGCGCCGGAATGTAAAGTTTTGTATTGATTTGTGCGCATTGCAAGTTGAACATAACCACGCCAACCAAGTTGAAATTGAGCCTGTCCTTTGTAAGGCACAATATAAGCAAAACCTAGCGAAGGATTTATCGGCAACTTCAAAGCTGCCGCAATTCCCGCCGCCGACAAAATTGAATTTGGGGAACATTCCTGCAACCTGGAATTGCTACGCACGATTGTTAAGATTGAGGATATAAAACTTGCGGAAGAATTGTCGAGCAATTCGCTGAATCGACGCTTTATCCCTGCCGAGTTTAAAAGCTGTTGAAGGTTTAAATCTTCTTTCATAGCCAACGCCTCCTTGATTATCAGAAAAGCTCAAAAAAACTATTTAGACTGGTTTTTGTTGAATTTACAATAAATTTTAAATGCTTTCGCAAGACAAGATTTTTTATTAGGTGTGATATTCGCCATTGATTTTTACATATTCATAACTGAAATCGCAAGACCAAACTGTCGCCGAAACTTCGCCAAGTCCAAGTTCAATATCAATTACAATGTCGCGCTGTGCCATAACTTTATCAAGCGCGTCCTTGTCGAAATTTGCTCCAACACCATTTGCAAAAACAGAAATTCCGCCGAACTTTATGACAGTTTTTTCAGGCACAATTTTTACGCCGGAATAACCAACCGCGCAGATAGTTCTTCCCCAGTTTGGATCTTGACCAAAAAATGCAGTTTTGACAAGCGGCGAATTTGCAACAGCCATACCGACAGTTTTAGCATCGGCGAAAGTTTTTGCGCCGTGAACATTTATAGTTAAAAATTTGCTGGCACCTTCGCCGTCGGAGGCAATTTTTTTAGCAAGTTCAGTGCACATTTCTTTAAGCGTGGAATAAAATTTGTCGTAGTCGGAATTTTTTTCAGTGATTTTTGGATTTTCTGCCGCGCCGTTTGCCAAAATAATTACCATATCATTTGTGCTTGTGTCATTGTCAACAGTGACCATGTTGAAAGTGACCTGCACAATTTCGGAAAGTGCGCCTTGCAATAAATTTTTGTCAATATTTAAATCTGTTGTGATAAAGCAAAGCATAGTTGCCATGTTTGGATGAATCATTCCAGAGCCTTTAGCAATTGCCCCAAATCTAACTTCCTTGCCGCCAATTTCAATTTCAGTTGCACAGGCTTTTGAGTAAGTGTCGGTTGTGATAATTGCTTTGCCGGCGTTGACGCTGCCTTCGGTTGAAAGTTCCTTAACAAGATTTTTAATTCCACTTTCGACTTTGTCCATTGGCAGATTTACGCCGATAACGCCTGTTGAGGCAACAATGACATCGTCCGATTTGCAGTTTAATTCAGCCGCAGCAAGGCTTGCCATTTTTTCTGCGTCGCGTTGACCTTGAGTGCCTGTGCAAGCATTTGCGCAACCTGCATTTGCAACAATCGCGTGAGCCGAGCCTGTTGCGACAACATTTTTACTGACTTGAACAGGCGCAGCCGCAACCAAATTTTGCGTAAAGACACCTGCAACTGTAGCTTCGCGTTCTGTGTAAATCATTGCTAAGTCAAGGTTGCCGCTTTTTTTTATTCCGGCACGAACGCCTGCCGCCTTAAAGCCTTTTGCGTAAGTTACGCCGGCATTTTTGTGTTTTTCACTGAACATAAAAAAATTTTCTCCTTCCAATTATCAAAATCCAATTATCAAAATAAATTTCTTGTAAACTTTCGCCAAGTAAAAAAAATAACCTGCATTGACGCAGGTAAAAAATTTTTATTTAAAAATTGCCTTAAAACTCCCGATTTTAATCGGGGGATATAAGGCACAAATATTGACATTGGTACCGGCAACGATTAAAATCCGGTCAAACGGCAGACGGCGGTTGTCGGTAAAATCGTTCCGATGTAAAAAACGGCGTATCTGTGGAAGACGACCACTCTAAAAAATGTATATGCGTGGAATTCACGCTTTGAAAAATCAAAGTAAGCGGAAGGCTCTTCGGAGGCGACCGTATAAGGGGCTTTTGGACAGCCCTTTGAGAATAAGGGCGGCTTAACCGTCAACCTTTTCAAGAATCTTCCGGCTTTAGCCGGGAGAGGTTCAATCATGCAAAACAGTAGTTCTATCCAAACAATAGCCGTCGCGACCTTTGCGTTTAACTTCGTACAAAGATTTATCAGCCATTGCAAATAAACTTTCATAATTACTGCCGTCTTGTGGTGCAATAGAAATACCGATACTTGCAGTGATTCCTGCATTTTTGCCTTTGATTTTTAAATGGCGTGCAGTGAACATGATTTTAATTGCAGTTTTTAAAATATCGCCTTCACCTTGCGCATTAGGCACAAAAGCAACAAATTCATCGCCGCCGAATCTGCCTAAAAAATCTTCCTCAGCAAAAATTTCCTTAAGTTGTCTTGCAAATTCCTGCAAAATCAAATCGCCGAATTGATGTCCTTTAGTGTCATTTGCTTGTTTGAAGTGATCGAGGTCGATAATATACATTGCCATTTGCATTTCGGGATTGAGATTTTTTAAACTTTCGCGGCAAAATCTTTCCATAGTTGCCTTGTTATAAATTTGCGTAAGTTTATCAAGTTCAGCTTCCTTACGCAATGCAGTTGCAGAAACTCTGATATGGTCGAATGCAGTTGCCATTTGTTTAAGTTCGTCACCTGCCAACGCTTCAAAATTTTTTTTCGGCGAAGTTTTGGCAACATTTAAAACTGTCTTGCTGAGTTCAATAATTGGTTGTGCAATTTTGTCAGCCAACAAGTAAGCCGCAACGCTTATTAAAAGCAACAAAGCAAAGCCGCACGCGCCAGCCATAAATGCGCCGCTGTAAACTTTTTCCTGAATGTAGGCACCGGGTTGAATTGTGATAATTGCCCAGCCTGTTTGATTATTTTTTGAATAGCTGACAAAAGATTCTTCGCCTTCAATTTCGGTTACGACATAGCCGCTTTCGCCGGCAAGGGCACGACCTACAAAATCATATTGACTTACATCGGTTCTATCGGCTTCGGTTTGTATCAGGTGTGAAGAATGTGCCAAAAGTTTACCTTCCTTGTCTAAAATTAAAACGCGCGTGTGAGTGGTTGAAAGCGAACGCACAAACATTTGCAAGCCAAGCAAATTATAATCGCGCTGAACAAGTCCAATAGGTTTGCCTTCGTCGCTTAAAACAGGCACTTCGACAACAGAAATAAATCTGCCTGTAGCTAAACTTACAAGCACTTCAGAAATTGCTTCTTTGCCGCTCATTGCCTCCCAAAAATAGCTGCGTTGAGTTACATTTACATTTGGCAAGCCGTCCGTGCGGATAAGTTGTTGTCCTTGCGTATCGGTTATGATGATATTGTTGCCGTCGTGAAAAATATCATTTGCTTCAAAAATCAATTCTTCCGCCGCCTTATCGCGTTTGTCAGATTCAGCCAGCAAGTAATCTTTAATAAGCGGCGACGCAGCTAAAACGCGCAGAACATCAAGATTTTTTTCATACAGCTCGGAAATTTTTTCTTGCGCCAATCTGTTGCGTAATAAGCCTTCATTTTCAACATTTTGTTGTGCGTCGGAAATCATATTCATTGCATTAAGCGACACTGCCAAAATCAGCGGTACTGCGCTTATTAACAAAAACAAAAACAGTAATTTTGTTTTGAAACTGTTGGATAATTTCTTATGCATTTTTAATTCCTCATTCGACAGAAAATCTTACTTGACGGAATTATACAAAAACTTTTGGCAAATGAAAAGTTGAAAAATTTTTGTGCTTGTGATAATTTTTAAACCTAATTTCAACTAAGTGAGGGTAAAAAAATTGATACACAAATTTAAACAAGGCGAAGATTATATTTTGCTTGATGTTTCAAGCGGCGCAGTACACATTATCGACGAAATGATTTTT
>CAJOPJ010000054.1 GCA_905236325.1 uncultured Selenomonadaceae bacterium | reverse complement strand
CCGCCTCTTCCAACATTGTCAAATACGCTTGAAGTTCATCTTTCGACGCAAAAGCAGTGCCGTAAATTCTCTGCAACATTTTATTGTGTTCATCGCCACGCCAATATGCTCCGGCTAATGACTGCAATTTAAATGCTTTAACTTTGCCTGTCGAGGTGACGTGAGGACCTGCACAAAGGTCTGTAAAATCTCCTTGCGTGAAAAGTGAAATTTCTGCGTCTTCAGGCAAATCTTGAATCAATTCAACTTTGTAAGTTTCGCCTTCATCAGCAAATTTTTTCAAAGCATCTGCGCGACTTAAAACACTGCGTTCAAGTTTCAAATTTTGCTTAACAATGTTTTTCATTTCCTTTTCAATGTCGGCTAAATCTTCGTCAGTAAGTTTTTTCTCCATATCAATGTCGTAGTAAAAACCTGTGTCGATTGAAGGACCGATAGCAAATTTGACCTCAGGATACAAATGCCTGATAGCTTGCGCCATAATGTGCGAAGCAGTGTGGCGCAGGCTTTGCAAATATTCTTTGCCTTCCGCGTCTACCAAGTTGCCTTCCTTGTTAATAATTTTTTCCATTAAATTTACCTCCTAAATATCAACTTCAACTGCATTAGATAGGATTCTGCCAGCAGTCTTAAGTTTGCGTTTGAATTTAACCTGCGTCGAACTTCAACTCCAAGTTCAATCATCTCAGAAATTTTTTCAGCAGGAATTTTAATTTGCGAAAGCCTTTCGGCAAAATCGGGATTATAAAGTTCAAAATCGCCATGCAAATAAATATCGCGCAAGATTTTTTGAATGTAAATTACAAAGTCCGCAAAATTTTCACGACTCCAACTTTCAACTTGAGCGCCTTTTGTGAAAATATCTTCATTGTCGAAATTTTTCAAGGCGATTCTTTCGACTAAATCTAAAGCCGATTCGCGAACTTCGTAGCCGCCGGATTCCGCCAAAATCAATGCACGACCTAAACTGCCGTCAGCCACAATTGAAATTTTTTTAGCTTTGTCAGGTTCAATTTTGCGGCGCGTGAGTTCTGAAAAAATTTCCGCCGCAGTCAGCTTGTCAAAATTCATTGTCCTGCAACGCGAACGCACAGTCATTAAAAGTCCTGCGCGATTTGCAGAAATTAAAATAAAAATTGTTTGGCTGGGCGGATCTTCCAAAGTCTTAAGCAGACAGTTTGCGGCGGCATTGTTCATAAATTCAGCGCCGTCCAAAATTACAACGCGCCTTTCGGCTTGAACAGGACGCAGGATAACTTCAGCCTGCAAAGTTCGGATCTGTCCAATTTTTATGTTGCGCGTGGCGGTCGTGATTTCAGGTTCGACAAGGTAGAAGTCGGGGTGACTGCCAGCCGAAATCAGCTTGCAATTTTGACAAACGCCGCAAGGTTCGCCGCCTTCAGGATTTTCGCAAAGTAAAGCCGCCGCACAAGTTTCAGCAATTTTTTTCTTGCCGATACCTTCTGCGCCGGAAAAAATTATTGCGTGCGGAAATTTTTCTGCTGTGATAATTTTTTTTAGCTGTGAAATTTCCGCGCTATGACCTAAAATCTCTGCCCAACTGCTCATCTAGCATTTTACCAATCTACATGTATAAATCTACAAGCATACCGCGAATTGCATCGTGGCTTGCGATAACATCGAGCTGTTCAGATTGTCCAAGCCGAATTTTTTCAGCCATTTCCTCCAACTTGTTATCAATCTTGCGTACTGTAGTAAAAACGCGCTGCCTGCCCATTCTGTCCCAGCCTGCCGAAGTGTTTAGTTCGTACATATTACTGACAGCCGCACCGACAAAATTTTTAATCATCGTGCGGTATTCCTTCAGTTCTTCATAAGTCGGCGACTTGCTAAGCCTTCCTGCTTGTTCATCAATTTTTTTCAGCATCGCTTCCATTTGTTCATGTGAAACGCCGCTTTTTTGTTTTGAAAAAAGTTCCTGCGAAAAATCATTGTCGGCTTCAAAAACTTTGCCCCCGCCGCTGTTCAACATTTCAAAAGGCGTTGTCGGCTTGACGGTTACCATTTTAATTGCCATAATTTCACCTGCTTTCAATAACGCAAATTATAATTCCCTGTCATTAAATCGGCAAGAAAATTTTTCAACTTAAATATTTTTACTTTACATTATGCCGATAAAGTCAAATTTATCAAAAATAAGCTCGGCAAGAAAATTTTTCTGATTCAATTCTTGACAGGGCAGAAAATTAAATTGATAATGTGCGTTGAAAAGTTTAAAATTATTTTCTAAGGAGGAATTTTTAATGCTGAAAAAAACAAAAATTATTTGCACACAAGGTCCTGCAACCGATGTTGAAGGCGTAATTGAACGGCTTATCGAAAATGGAATGAACTGTGCGCGCTTTAATTTTTCACACGGCACGCACGAAGAACACAAACGCAGAATTGATGCAGTTAAACAAGCCGCGTTGAAGAAAGACAGAGTTATTTCCTTGATTCTTGATACTAAAGGTCCTGAAATGCGTCTTGGCGAATTTGCTAACGGCGAAGTTCAGCTTGTCGCAGGAAATAAATTTACACTGACAAATGACGACGCGCCTGGCGATGAAACGCATGTTTCTGTTAACCACAAACTGCTTTACACCGAAGTTAAGCCCGGCGACAAACTT
>CAJOPJ010000053.1 GCA_905236325.1 uncultured Selenomonadaceae bacterium | reverse complement strand
TTGGAGCAGTTGCAGGGGCGGCAAGAGTTTTAACTCATGTCAATGCGCCGAGTTTGTGGCAATTAGTTGTGGCGAAATGCGCGGGAAAACCTTCCGACATTTCAATTTATGAAAAAAATGCAAAAATTTTGTATGAAGGCTTAATTGATGCAGGTTTTGAGTGCGTGAAACCTCAAGGCGCGTTTTATTTATTTCCAAAAGCACTTGAGGCTGACGACTTTGCATTTTGCGAGCGTGCAAAAAAATATGATTTGCTTTTAGTGCCAGGTGCAGATTTTGGCGCGGCTGGATATTTTCGCGCGGCTTACTGCATTAAAACTGAAACTATTGAAAGGAGTTTGCCGCTGTTTAAAAAATTGGCGGCAGAGTACAAATAAAATTTTGCTTTATAAAATGAAAAAAATCCTCCAAGCGGAGGATAATTTTTTTTGCAGAAAATTTTTATTGATAATCAAAATAAACATCGGCTTCAAAAAGTCTTTGCCAAGGGAAGTTGACAGAAATATTTTGCAATGAATGACCTTTAGGCAGAATTAAATTTTTTTGCGCAAAATTTTGGACTTGTTCAGTTGCGCGCAAAATTGCGCCATCCAATTTTTCATCAAGCGCGAAATTAGTGCCGTTGCCAAAAATTTTTTCAATGTTGTCTTGCAAATTTACGCGCACATTGGATTGATAAATCCAGTCGTCCAAATAGCGCGTTAAAAGCAAATTATTTATGTCGCTGTCAGTCATAAATTTTGTTAATACGCCGGAGCCGATTAAAAAACCTGAAGTATTTGTGGCAGTATTCCAGCCACCATAAGCACGCAATTTAAATTGCAAATCTTGTTTGCGAAGTTGCTCCATGACAGAATTATCTGCGCCATTGAAACAGGAAATATCAACAAGTCCGACAGGCAAATTTTTATCAAGCAAACCATTCAACAGGCGCATAAAATTGCACGTGCTGTAAGTATCTGAAGTTGAATTTTCAGCAGAAATCGCAGCAATAGTTTTTCCATTAAAGCGCGTATTCACAGCCAAAACTAAATCTGCGCGTTCATTGGCAGGAATTGGAAGTCCGCCAACAGCAAAAATTGCGCCATAAAGGTCGTCGGAAATTTTTTCATTGCTGTAAGCCGGAATAGTTTCACTGCCTGTGCCGGGCGCATATTCAATCGCAACAAAAGGCATTTCATGCAAGTCATTGTTAATTGCACGCGAAATCATCAACATTCCAAGTTCATCAGCACCGCTCATAACTTGAAAAATTTCCTTGCTAAAATTATTTCCTGCGTAGTCGGCAAGTTGACGACTTTCTTTGTGCGTTTGCGAAAAAATTGCACTGTCGTCGCAACCAATCAGCAAATAATTGAAAGTTCCGGCTTTCATTAAGTCCACAAAATATTTATTGGCATTGAAATTTTTTTCACGACGCGCAAACCAATCTTGCCGTGCGTCTTGAGGAATATAATAATCCAGCCAAGCAAGCTGCTTTTTATCAGCACGCGAAAGACCTTTAGTTTCCTGCTTATCAATTAAAGCTGTGTATTCAAAAATCGCCGCGCCATATTGCGCATAATATTCAGTTTCTGTTGAATCGCCTTTCACGCCTTCACGCGCAGTTCGCATAATTGTTGCAAATGCGTAAACCGGAAGTCGAGGAAAATTATTTTTGAACTGTGCAAATTTTTCGGCGCGGTTTAAAATTTCTTCCGCAGTCAAATTGTGTTGCCGCGACGCAACCAAACTGCCATAAAGCATTGCGTCAGTTGAAATTACTGCGGCATCGGCGTTCATTGCGTTGTCTTCTAACCAAGTCCAAAGTTCATCAGGCTTGCCAAATTTTTCAAGCGTTGCGCCGCTACCTAAAATTTCCATTGGCGGCGTTAAAACTTCATAGCCTAATTTTTTTGCAACTTCGACTGTCTGAATTAAATTGCAAGGACGCGTGTCAATCGGTATGTACAAAATTTTTTTACCTGTGCCAACTGCTGCGCTTACTGAAGTTGAAAAAAATGTCACGCAAAAAATCAGCGCAAACAAAATAAAATTTTTAAACAAAGTCATTACCTCCTTAAAGTTGCTACTGCATAACTTGAAATACCTTGCTCGGAACCTGTAAAACCTAAGCCTTCCTCAGTTTTTGCCTTGACGCTGATTAAATCTAAATCAATCTGCAAAACTTCAGCCAAATTTTGTCTGATTGCCGGAATATGCGGCGCAAGTTTTGGTTTCTGTGCAACGATTGTTGAATCAATATTCACTATTGAAAAATTATTTTGCTTTAAAATTTCGCAAACTTTTTTTAGTAAAATTGTCGAATCAATATTTTCAAACTGCGCGTCGGTGTCAGGAAAAAGCTGTCCAATATCACCAAGTGAAGCCGCCCCCAACATTGCGTCAATAATTGCATGAATCAAAACATCTGCGTCGGAATGACCTTCAAGCCCCAAGTTGTGAAAAATTTCCACGCCGCCAAGAATCAATTTGCGATTTTTAACCAGCCTGTGAACATCATAACCAAAACCTGTTCTTGTAATTGGCAGATTGATAGTTGGCAGAAAATTTTCAGCAATTTTAATGTCTTCCGGCGTTGTTATTTTAATATTTCTATAATCACTTTGCACGATTTTTATTTTTTCGCCGAGCCTTTCAACTAAACTTGCATCGTCAGTGCCAAGAAAATTTTCCTGTTCAGCCTGTTCATAAGCGCGAAGTAAAAATTCCTTCCGAAAACCTTGAGGCGTTTGAACTTCGACAAGTTCATTTCTAGGCGGAGTTGACTTAACAAAATTTTCTGCGTCAACAAATTTAATTGTATTTTTTGCAGGAACAGCCGCAATCGCGCAGCCAAATTTTTCTGCCGCATCAATTACATTTTCTATTGTCGATTTAGTTATCAAAGGACGCGCCGCGTCGTGAACCAAAACAATTTCAGTTTCTGCAGGCAAGAATTTTAAGCCGTTCGTAATTGAATATTGCCGTTCACTGCCGCCAACTACAATTTTATAAGGCTTTAAATTTTTTTCAGCTGACAAAATTTTTTCAACTTCAGCAACTTCATTTTCAGCGACAACTACAATTAAATTTGTCACGCGCTCAATCTGCGAAAAAATTTTCAGCGTGCGAATTAAAACAATTTCGCCGCCAAGTTCCAAAAAATTTTTATTTGTAACTGTGCCGAGTGAATTTTTCATTCTGCGACTTGCACCTGCCGCCGGAAAAATTACTGTTACCATAATTAACTTACCACCTTTCCAACTAACAACTTTCCATCTTCAAATTTATTTGTCAATTTTCAATAAAAATGCTATACTTGTCAAGTTTTGAAATTCTAAATGAGGTGAGAATGTGGAAGAATTGGAATATATGCACGGAAATATTGTTCCGGTAAATCTTGAACATGAGATGAAATTTTCCTACATAGATTACGCAATGTCGGTAATAGTTTCGCGTGCAATTCCTGATGTTCGCGACGGCTTGAAGCCTGTTCACCGCAGAATTTTGTATGCAATGCAAGAAGCAGGAATGACTTC
>CAJOPJ010000052.1 GCA_905236325.1 uncultured Selenomonadaceae bacterium | reverse complement strand
GTAAAAAATTATGCTTTTAAATTCAACGATCAAAAACAATAAAAAAAATCTCCTCAAAAAGTCGAGGAGCTTTTTTTATAGATTTTCAAAAAAATTTTTAGATAAAATTTCAATGTTATAGCCATCTGGGTCTTTAATAAAATAAACGCCAAGATTTTCATCAACAAAATTTACACAGTTCATTTGGCGGTGCTTTTTAAGCATTGAATCATAATCTTCAGCAACAAAAGCAATATGCGTAGGATTGTCGCCGAGATTTAGTTTTGCTTCGGAATTTTTATTCAGCCGTACTTCAAGCTCAAAATTATTTTTGTCGCGCAGATAAACCATTATAAATTTTCCAAAATCTTTACGCCGAAATTCAGTTAAATCAAGTGCGTCGGAATAAAATTTTATTGACCTTTGCAAATCTGTAGATAAAATATTGCTGTGTGTGAATTTTAAATTCATAATCTCACCTCAAAAACAGTATAACAAATTTTCAGGAGTGAAGTAAATTGAAAATTATTGAACCGAGCGTTGAACTTGTGAACAAAATTGACGCTGAAGAAATTATGCGCCATATTGAACTTGCAGGGCGTGTTTGTTACAAAAGTGAATCGCGCATTTCAGATAATAGCGCAGAAAAATTTATTTCAAACATAATAAAGTCCGGGCATGAATCAGTTATTGAACACATCAGCCTGACTTTTAAAATTATTTGCGATCGCGGCGTTACGCATGAAATTGTTCGCCACAGGTTGGCAAGTTATTCACAAGAAAGTTCACGCTACTGCGACTATTCAAATGACAAATTCGGCGGCGAATTGACTTTTATCAAGCCTTGCTTTTGGACAGAGGACGATGAAAATTATCAGCTTTGGAAAAGTACAATGGCAAATCTGGAAAAAATTTATCTTGAAATGCGAAAAAATGGAGCACGCCCCGAACAAGCACGCTCCATACTTCCAAATTCACTCAAGACAGAAATTTTTATGACTGCAAATTTGCGTGAATGGCGGCACTTCATTAAACTTAGAACTGCGGACAGAGCACATCCTCAAATGCGCGAAGTTGCATTAAAAATTTATCAAATTCTGAATAACAAATTGCCGGTAATTTTTTTTAAAGACTAAAAGCTAATTTACGCAACTTAAAAACTAAAAGCTATTCTACATAACCAAGCGCAGTTGCTGCTTCAAAATCAGCCTGCGCTTTTATGTTGTCGCCAAGTGATTGATAACAAAGACCGCGACCATGATAAGCCGCCGCACGATCTTTATCGGTATTTAAAGTTACTTTATATTTAATTGCAAATTCAAAATCAGCCAACGCCTTTGATGGATTTGAATTTACCCAATAACAGTAACCGCGTATCAGATAAGCAGTTGCGTCGTCATTTTTTTCTGAATGGCAATATTACAATTTGCAATGGCTTGATCATATTTTTGCAAATTAAAGTAAGTCAATGCAAGCGCAGTATATGCTTGCCAAAGTTCAGGAGTCAGCTGAATTACTTTGTTATAATCGTCCAGCGCAGATTGATAATTTTTAAGTTCACGATTCGATGTGCCGCGATTGTAATAAGCTACTGAATAATTCGGTGCCAATTCCAGTGCTTGAGTATAAAGTGCGATAGCTTGCGAAAAATTTTTGTTATCGGCGGCTGATAAGCCTTCAGTGACTTTTTGCTCAGCCAACTTCAAATTGTCTTGCGCAGGAGTTTGCGTTTCCTGTGAATTTTTTTCCGAATGATACTTAGCCTTCAAAGACAAATCCAGTGACGCGTCAAAATTGTCGTCATTGAAAAACCAAAATCCTGCGCAAATGATAAAATCGACACCAAAATTGCAATCAAGGCCTTTAATTTCCAATAATTGGTTTCCTTCAAGCTGAATCAGCACCTTTACGCAGAAAAAATTTTTTAAAGACCAAAACGCTCAAAAATCATATCAACATTGCGCAAGAACCAGTTGTAATTAAAGCAGTCCTCAATTTCAGCCTTCGACAAATATTTTGCAATATCTTCATCATTTTCGATATTTGTTTTAAAATCTTCTTTTTCAAGCCAGCGTTTCATTGCGTTTCTTTGAACCCACTTATAAGCATCTTCACGCAGAACACCTTTGCTGACAATTGCAAGCATAATGCGCTGACTGTAAATCAAGCCGCCTGTTCGATTCAGATTGTGCAACATTGCGTCGGGATAGACCAGCAATTTATCAATAATTTTTGTAATTTTTTTTGTGCAATAATCAACATTGATTGTTGAATCAGGCAAAATGACGCGTTCAACTGAACTGTGAGAAATATCGCGTTCGTGCCAAAGTGTAATATCTTCCATTGCGGCAATGGAATTTCCGCGCACAAGTCGCGCCATACCTGCCACGCGTTCGCAGTTAATTGGATTGCGTTTGTGTGGCATTGCGGACGAACCTTTTTGTCCCGGCTGAAAATATTCCTCAGCCTCGCGAATGTCAGTTCTCTGCAAATTTCTGATTTCTGTTGCAATTTTTTCAAGCGTACTTGCAACTATCGCCAATGTTGTCATATATTCCGCGTGCCTGTCGCGTTGAAT
>CAJOPJ010000051.1 GCA_905236325.1 uncultured Selenomonadaceae bacterium | reverse complement strand
CGGCTCCAGCGTTGTTCTGCCTGGAATTGCGACGCTGAATAATGCTAAAGTTGATATGCCGGTAGATCCCAGCGTCAATTGGTTTGTCGATTATAATTTTGAACATTATGACAATGTGACAAATCGCCCTGTCGGAACTTTGCGAATTCCTGCATTTTTGATTCACGAAGGCAAACGCGTTGACAGTCGCGCAGTTTTGGCTGATACTTTAATTCATGTCAAGAAAGAACTTGTCGATTTATTTCACAGGCACCCCAGAATCAGCGGCTTAAATGTTAATGGCAAAGATATTGTCGATATCAGTTTCACTTCGGCTACTGAACTTGAATTCTGGGTAAAAACTCCGCTTGAAGAAGCCGCTATCGAAGAAATGACAGCGTCGCAGGTTATGCAAGAACAGTACTGGGAACGCACTCACGGCGCTGTCAGATGTGCGCTTGAACAAACTTTGATTGAACTTGATAAATATGATTTGAAAGTTGAAATGGGACATAAAGAAGTTGGCGGCTTAAAAGCGCAAATTGATGAGTCAGGACATTTAACGCATGTTTGTGAACAGTTGGAAATTGATTGGCGATTTGACAACGCAATTCAGGCGGCTGACAATGAAATCATTGTTCGCACTGTTGTTAAGGAAATTTTCCGCGCAAATGGTCTTGAAGTCAGCTTCAAAGCAAAACCAATGCCCGGCTTAGCAGGTAATGGCGAACATACTCACATCGGAATTGCCGCGATAACTGCCGAAGGAACTGTGCATAATATTTTCGCCGCACAAAATCCAACCAAAGACTATATGTCAGCTATTGGTTATGGCGCACTCATGGGCTTACTGAAAAATTATGAAGTTATAAATCCTTTCGTCAGTTCGACTAATGATTCACTCAACAGATTGAAACCCGGCTTTGAGGCTCCTGTTTGCATTGTTACAAGTTTAGGTCACACGCCAAATTTTCCAAGCCGCAACAGAACAATTTTAGTCAGCTTGATTCGCGACCTTGAAAATCCAATGGCAACGCGTTTTGAACTTCGCGGCTGCAATCCCTACAGCAACATTTACTTAGTTTTGGCAGCAAGTTATTCAGCAATTCTGGACGGCGTTAAGATGTCTGTTACGCATACAACTGAGGAACTTTTGGCTGAAATTAGTAAAGACGCAGGCGTTGAAGGTTTTTATCTTGAAAAAAATCGCGCCTATCGCTCCGAAGAGGATGTATTTGAAGACTACACTGAAGCCGAACGCAATAAACTTTTCGGCAAGCCGCCGGCTACTGTTTGGGAAAATATGGAGGCTTTTGATAAATTCAAAGACAAAGTAAAAATTATTTCCACAGGCGGCGCATTGACTGAAAAAATTATTTCTGCCTTCAAGGAAGGTGCATTATTGCGTTGGAAAACTGAACTGATTTCAAGAATCCTGCCGGAATTTCGCGCTATTGTTCGCAAGTCAAAAAAAATTGACGCGCCTTTTGTCACTGACCAAGACGCGTACAATTGGAATAAAATTTTTATGTTGCGCCGCGAACTTGCCAAAGATTCTATCGACGACAAGTCTTTATTTACGCAACTTACCAACGCTTTGAACGCAAGAAAATTTGATAAAGCTTCAAAACTTCAAATCGAAATTTATAATAAAATTGAGGAACTTCGCGCACTTTATGATGCGTATGAAAAAAATATTATTTAGCCTTCAGGTTTTTGTGATTAGCTTTTGGCTTTTAGCTGAAGGCTATTTTTTTTTTTGCAAATAAATTTTAGCCTTTCAAGTAAAGCAATTCACTGTAGCCTTTATCAAGCTGTAATTTTTCGGCATCGGAATAATTTTGTGCAGTTAAACTAAGTTCAACAACTTTGCCGGCCGAACGCAAACGCGCCGCTTGCTTAATTGCAGTTTCAATTTTGCCTTCGCTGTAGCCGATATAAATATCTTTCGCGCGGACATCGTCAGAAATGCCTTGCAATTCACGCGCCGACAAAATACGCTCAATACCAAGAGCAAAACCTGTCGCAGGACAATCAACGCCAAAATCTGCAAGCATTTTATCATAGCGACCGCCACCGGCTAAACTGTAACCGACATTTGGTGCGTAAGCCTCAAAAACCATTCCGGTGTAATAATCAAAGTCGCGTATCAAACCTAAGTCGAAAGAAATTTTTTTAGCAACGCCATAAGCCTCAAGCAGTTTATAAATTTCAGCAAGATTTTTAAGCGCGTTATGACTTTTTGCGTTGTTGGAAATATTTTTGGCTGCATCCAAAATTTCAACTCCGCCTTGCAATGTAGGAATTTTTTTCAGCGCGTCGGCAGAATTTTTTTCCAGATTCAATGCGTCAACAATTTTTTCAAGTTCGACAATGTTGTGATTTTCAAGTGCAGTTTTAATTTGCGCCTGACTTTCGGCTGACAAATTATTTTCCTCCATTAAACCTGCCGCAAATTCAACCTGTCCAAGACAAATTTTAAATTCGCGCAGTTCGGCAAGCTGCAAACATTGTGCGGCGATTGAAATAATTTCGGCATCGGCTGCGGCATTGGAAGTTCCAAGCAGTTCTACTCCGGCTTGATAAAATTCACACTGCCTGCCGGGCTGATTTCTTCTGAACCTGAAAACCGCCGTGTTGTAGGAAAGTTTCAATGGCAGTGGTGAATTTTTTAACCTGCTGATTGCCAATCTTGCAATCGGCGTTGTCATTTCGTGGTGCAGTGCTAAAGTTCTGTTGCTTAGGTCGAACATTTTGAACAAATCTTTTTCCAGCGTGCGTCCTGTTGACATTGTGAGCGTTTCAAGATATTCCATTGTTGGCGTGACGACTTCTTCATAGCCGCAACTTGCAAAAAGTCTTGCAAGTCGATTTTCTATTGCGCGTTTTGCGGCGGCTTCTTTCGGAAGGAAGTCGCGTGTGCCATAAGGTGTTTGTAAAATTTCAGGCATAAATTTTTCCTTTCAGTGATATTTTCTATATTCTGTAGCGTCAGTAGTTTTTTTTATTTACCTTCGGACAAAAGTTCTTTCACGACTTCATCTTGCGGATAAATATTTTGCGCCTTGAGTTTGGAAATTGTTTTTGCAAATTGTGGCAGGAATTTTTCGTGCGCAATGAAAAGTTCGTGCAGTACTTGAATTGCCTCATCGCCATTTTCGACCAAAGGATTGATATCAAAAGCCTGACGCGCCATTCCATAGTCGCCTGTTAAAGCCGCCTCAATAACACATTCCTCCATTGCCTTCATAACTTGCAACCAGCCGCGTTCGTGCGGTTTCATTTCGCCCCAAGCAAGTGGTTCTGCGCCTTTTGCCGAAATCAGCGCAGAAACTTCAACAATTGCGTCCGGCGGCAAGCATGGAATTGCGCCGCGATTTTCTGTGCTGACAACCATCATCTGACGCTTGTTGTTATAAATTGAAGTTATACATTCGCAAGCCGCGTCACTGTAATAAGCTCCGCCACGCTGTTCAAGTTCCGGCGGCTTTATCGACAGGTTGGGATCTTTGTACATTTCAAATAATTTATCTTCAATCGCCTTGACTTTTTCGGCGCGTGTTTCGTGATTATTAAATTCCTCCAGCATATGCTTAAGCATTTCTGACTTTGTGAAATAATATCTGTGATAACCGCAAGGCAAAAGTCCTGTTGACTGCAAAAGGTCGAGTGGAAATTCTGCTTGAAAAATATTTTTCGGCGTGCCATTTTCTTTGTCGTTCAGGTGCGAAATAATTTCAGCTGTAATATCTTCGCCGCGTTCATTGAAAACTTTGTGCCAGTGAAAGTGATTTATTCCTGCAAATTGGAAAGTTAATTTTTCAGAAACCGCGCCGATTGTTGCAGGTTCTTTTTTTACAGCCATAACAGGAACATTGCAAAGTCCAATGCATTTTTTCCAGCCAAGTCGGCGAATGACAGTTTCAGTAATCATACCACTTGGATTTGTAAAATTTATCAGCCAAGCGTTTGGGCAAAGTTCGCGCATATCTTCGATAATCGACTTGATAACCGGAATTGTTCTGAAGGCTTTAAATATTCCGCCGGCACCATTGGTTTCTTGACCAATCATTCCGTGTGAAAGTGGAATTCGTTCATCTTTAATGCGCGCATAAAGTCTTCCGACGCGAAATTGCGTTGTAACAAAATCTGCGTCTTTGAGTGCCTCGCGCCTGTTCAAAGTTAAATGAACTTTTACATCGTGACCGGATGCCTTCCACATGCGCTTTGCCATTTCGCCGACAATTTCAAGTTTGTCTTTGCCGTCCTCAATATCAACAAGCCAAATTTCCTTGATTGGCAATTCGTGATAACGCTTAATAAAGCCTTCCATAAGTTCGGGTGTGTAACTTGAGCCGCCGCCGATTGTTACAATTTTAATACCAGACATTTTTTAAAACCTCCCCAAAAAAAAATTTATAATTTAATTCTATTTAATTATAAATTAAATAGAAAATTTCTGCACAATTTTTTTCTGCAGTTACTTTTCCTGCAGAATTTTTCCATTCGCAACACGCCAATAACTGACTCCACGTACAAAATTTATATAGTCGTCCAAGTCGGCAGAATTTTGCTGAACATTTGCGTTGCCAATGTCGGTTTGCGTAATGTAAAGCGCGTAGTTTACGCCGATAAAATTTTCAGTCAAACTGCGCCCAACAGAAAAATATTCAAAACCACGCGGCGCGATAAATTCAATCAGCGTGGGCAAGATGTCAATCTGACTGCCGGCGCAATTTTCCGGCAAAAAATTTTTTTCAACACCACAGCCAAAAATAATTAGCGGCACGCAATATCTTTCGCGCAATTCAGGATTAGTTTCAATGTTAAATCTGTCAGCGTGGTCGCCAAGAATAATAAATAGGCTTTCAGGTTCGCGGCTTTGCATTTCGGCAACAAATTTGCAAAGTTCACGTTCGGCGTACTTGTAGTGACCGATTTTAGTTTCAGCGTCGAAAATATTTTCTGCCGCCAAGTCAACTGTGTAAGGCGCGTGATTTGAAGTGTTCAAAATCACGCAAAAATTATTTTCCTGCAAGTCAATATTTTCCAAAATAAACTGATACAAAAATTTATCGTCCACGCCCCAAACATTACCTGACGCGTTGGAAATTTTATTTTTAATGTCGCCTTCGCCAAAAAAATTTTCAAAACCTTGCGCAGTGGTGAAGTCGAAAATTTTTTCCCAAGTCGCTGAACCGGCATAATAAAAATTTGTCTTGTAGCCAAGATTTTGCATTTGCGGCGCGGCGGAGGTCGGAAAAATTTCTGCGTAACTTTGCGGAATCATTGTCAGATACAAATTTGCGTCGGCAAAACCTGTGACAATTCCTGTTACCGCAGAAACTGTATTGCCGCCGTTCGGCAGAAAATTTTTGCAATATGCGCCGTTCGCAATCAATTTTTTCAAGCCATCAGCCATATGCAAGTCGGAATATTGTTCCTCAATCGCCCAGTTTGCAAGGCTTTCAGAAATGATTATAAAAATTTGCTTAGGCTTTTGAATTTTTGCGCCCTGAGCATTTTTTTTCAAGTAGTCGTCGAGGTTGTCGGAATTTAAATTTTTGCCTGTGACTTTTGCAGAAAGATTTTTAATTTGTGCGACAGTGAAATTCAAGCCTTGTGAATTTAAAATCCTGTCCTGCTGAATTTTAGCGCGATAAATAGCCTGCCAGCTGTCGAGGATTGATTCATTCAGCAAATTATTTTTCGTCACGCCGATATTTTCAAAATTCAGTTCGGTTTGCCAAGTAAAACCGCCGCCATAAAAGCACAGCGGAATTAAAATTACTGCGATTGGCACGGCTATAAATTTGTTCAGCTTGAAATTTATTTTGTGAAAAATTTGGTAAAAAATTACACTGAAAATTATCACTGCAAATAATCTTGGCAAAAGTTGAAAACCTTCAGCGAAAGTCACCAGCAACGCAAAAAAATCATCATGCAGTCCGGCGAAAATTTGCTGATTAAAATTGCTGTGAAATTGTTCATAAAATGGCACGGCTGCGAAATGCAAAATCAGCGTTGCGAAAATTAAAATGGCTAAAACTATTTTGCAGAAAATTTTTTCTACACTTGCAAATAAAATTATCAGCGTTAAAATTCCTGCAGTTTGAAAACTTAATCGCGTTCCAAAAATCAGCGCAGTTAAAATTTCTTGCGTCGAAACTTCAGCTAAAAATTCGCGCAGTTGCAACAGATAACTAACGCGCAATAAAAAAAATAACGCCGTCCAAAACAAAAAAATTTTCAAGCCGTGTTGCAAAATTTTCAAGATTTTCACCTACCAAAAAAAAATTCCTCTGCGCGGAGGATTTTTACTTTATCAAATTTTCAAATTCAGTTTCAGTCAAAATTTTTATGCCAAGTTCCTTTGCCTTCGCAAGTTTTGAACCTGAATCGTCGCCTGCAATTAAAAAATCAGTTGTCTTGCTTACAGAATTTTTTACAACGCCGCCAAGCTGTTCAATAATTTTTGTAGCGTCGTTGCGTGTGAAATTTTCCAACTTGCCTGTCAAAACAAAATTTTTTCCTGCAAAATCGGAATCAATGTTCAAAGTTTCGGCTTTAAAGTTCAAGCCAAGATTTTTAAGTTCAGCCAAAATATTTTTATTTTGCACGTCGGAAAAAAAATCAGCAATGTGTTTTGCCATAACTTCGCCGATGCCGTCAACAGCCTTCAAGTCCTCGACAGTTGCGTTTGAAAGTTCCTCAAGACCGCCAAAATGCTTAATTAAATCTTTCGCCGCAGCAGAACCTACGCCAAAAATTCCCAAGCCTGTCAAAAGTTTGACGGGCGAATTTTTTTTGCTTAGTTCGATTGCGTTCAAAACATTGTCAGTCGCCTTTGCCTTGCCGAAAATTTTTTTGTCGATAAGTTCGGTGCGGAAATTTTTTAGCTTGTAAAAATCAGCCACAGTCGAAATAAATTTTTCAGCCAGCAGTTTCGGAATTGAATTTTCACCCAAGCCTTTAATGTCCATTGCAGTGCGCGAAGTAAAATTCAGCAGGTGACTTTCAAGTTGCGCCGGGCAGTTTGGATTTATACATTTAAAATCAGCGGCATTTTCTTCGCGTTCAATTTTGTGACCGCAAACAGGACAGTTTTCAGGAAATTTGAACGGCACGGAATTTTCGGCGTGTTTTAAAACATTTTTGACTTTTGGAATAATTTCGCCGGATTTGTAAACTTCAATAGTGTCGCCAATGCCAATTTGCAATTTGTCGATAAAGTCTTGATTGTGAAGCGTTGCGCGTTCAACAGTTGTGCCATTCAAACTTATCGCGTCAAAAATTGCAGTTGGAGTAATTTTGCCTGTTCTGCCGACGCTGAGTTCAATTTTGCGCAGGATAGTTTGCTTGACTTCCGGCGGATATTTATAAGCAATCGCCCAGCGTGGAAATTTTGAAGTCGCGCCGAGTGTTTCACGCTGTGCAAAATTATTCACCTTAACAACCGCACCATCAATATCATAGTCAAGATTGTTTCGGCGCTCTGCAATTTTTTCAATCGCCTGCCAAACTTCGGAAAAATTTTTGCAGACTTCATAGGCGTGAATAATTTTAATTCCATTGCGCGTCATAAATTTATAAGCATCGGTGTGGCTTGAAAAATTTATGCCTTCGACAGCTTGAAGATTGAATACAAACATTGAAAGTTTGCGTTGCTGAACAATTTTGCTGTCGAGTTGGCGCAAAGTTCCTGCTGCACAATTTCTGGGATTTGCAAAAATTTTCAAGCCTAAATTTTTCTGTCGCTGATTAACTTCCGCAAAATTTTTTTTAGTCATGTAAACTTCGCCGCGCAACTCAAGATAAGTCGGCGCGTCTGAAAGTTTCTGCACAATATCATCAATGACTTTTGCGTTTTCGGTGACATCTTCGCCTTGCAAAATTCCATCGCCGCGCGTAATTGCCTGAATTAAATTTCCATTTTCATAGCGCAAAGCCAAACTCAAGCCATCAATTTTTTCCTCAACCACAAATTCAACTTCGCCGAGCTTTTCGATTGTGTCGCGAACAAAATTTTCCACATCGTCACTACTGAAAACATCTTGCAATGACAACATTGGCACATCATGGGCGACAAGTTTACCTGCTGAGCGTTTTGCATTGCCGCCAACAGTTTGTGTCGGTGAAGTTGAAGTTATCAGCTCAGGAAATTCAGCTTCAATTTCTTTCAGCCGATTCATCAATTTGTCATAGTCATAGTCAGAAATTTCCGGCGCATCGTCGTCATAATATTTTTGGTTGTGGTGTTTAATTTCGGCGCGAAGTTTTTTCAGTTCAGATTTTATTTCAGCAATCATCAATCCTGCTCCAAATCTTCAATTTCAGGCAGAGGTTTAATATTAAGCGCGTTCATTGCTGTTTCAACTAATGCGCCTGTGTAAGGTTTTTCTGCGTAATGTTCAATCCCAAGTTCGCCAAGCGTACCTCTATCTTCAACCGAAAGTTCTTCAGGGCAAAATACAACGCCAAGCTTGGAAAGTTTTTCTTGGTCATTCAACATAGCTAACATTCTAACGCCGCTGACAATCGGCATATTATTTCCAACAATCAGCAAATTGATTTCCTGCGTATCAATAATTTCCATTGCCGACGGCGCACTGTTTGCAGTTAAAATTTCGCACTTATAAGGAAATTGTGATTTTATAACTTTCATTGCCGCCTTTGTGTGCTTTTCTTCATAATCGACAATCAAAATTTTGAACTTCAAATACTGACTCAAAAATTTTATTGTGCGTTCAAAAATTTCTTCAGGCACAATTGGTTTTTGCAGGTAATCATTAACGCCAAGTGCTTTTGCTTTTGCAACTGAAACTTTGTCGCGCAGTGAACTTACAAAAATAACAGGTATGTCTTTTAACTTGTCGTCACTTTTGATAAGTTCCAAAATTTTGTAGCCGCTAACTTGTTCGGTAAGTTTCGCTTCCATTAAAAACAAATGCACAGGAGTTTTGTCGGCAGTCAACAATGCGCGCGTACCATTTTTTTCCGGAATAAAATTAAATGGCAATTTGGTGTTTAAAAATCTGTAAAAATATTCCAAAAATTTTACATTGGTGTCTATTAGCATAACTGTTATGCCATTGTTCGCGTCGTATCGCATAAAAATTTCCCCTTTGCCGAAAATTTAGCTGATTATTTTTTTAGTTGCTAATCTGCTAAACAAGCACTGCAGATTTTTTAGCAGCGTCGAAATCTTCAAGTCGCATAAGCATAAAACAATAATCTGACAATCTGTTCAGGAAAATTCTATCGACTTCAAAAAACGACTCTAAATGCGACATTTTATAAAATTGACGCTCCGCCCTGCGCGTAATTGTCCTTGCCAAATCTAAAAATGCACCTGCTTTTGTGTCGCCGGGTATTACAAAATTTTTCAGCGGCGGCAAATTTTTATCAATCAAGTCAATGTTGTCCTCAAGATTTTTTATGTCATCATTTGTGATTCTGGGATTTTTATCAATGCTTGCCAAATCTGCCATAAGTCGCGGCAGAATTTTTTGCAATTCAAGAATTTTTGCGCGTATTTCAGGTACTTGTGAAAAATTTCTTGCAATCGCCAACGCAGAATTTATTTCGTCCACTGTACCATAAACTTCGACGCGTGGTGAAGCTTTTTCAACGCGTTCGCCTGTATAAAGCGAAGTCATTCCCTCGTCGCCTGTTTTTGTATAAATTTTCATTTGCAAAAACTCCTTTCGAGTTATGGCTGAGTCATTTTTTCGCCAACGCTGCCAATACGCATTTCAGCAACCTGCAATTCATTATCTTGCAAAGACTTTAACAAATCGCCTGTGTACTGCCTAAATTCCTCCGCAGTTTCTTTCTGCGAAAAATAAAAACGCATATCAAGTTGATTTTCATCATAAACACGGAAAGTCAATTCAACTGCGCCGATATTGTCGGTCAAAATACAAATTCGCACCCAAGTTTCTTTTTTTTCAATACCGGTTTCTTTGTCTTTTTCATTTTCATCATAAACGCTTAAATAGGTTGGGTAGCTGTGTTCATTTTCGCCGAGATACAGCGGCAACATCATTTGGAACGAACGCTGATTTTGAACATTTGTAGTATTATCTCCGCCCATTGCCGAACGCATACCATTAGCAAATTCAGCAACGTCACGCCCCGCGCGTTTGAAGGCTTTTGCGTTCATTTTTGAAGTCAAACCTGCCATGTCGCAAAGTTGCATAAACGCCCAAAGTCTTGGCAAGTCCGGCAATTTCATTTGTATTGCCGCCTGCTGAACTGTGATTGGAACATTTTGTTGACAAAGACGCAGTAAATTTTGCAAATGTCGCGCTTCGCCTTCAGGCAGCATTGTTTGCGAATTGTTCACAAAGTTTTGCAGCATTGTCATTGAACGCGGCGTCATTTGCGTTTCACGCATAAGCATTTGCGCCAAATTTCGCATTGCGTCCATTGTTTGCGCGTTATTTTGCATTGGTTGCTTAAGTAGCGTAGTTTTTGCCATTTGCATTTGCTCGCGCATTTCCATTTGCTTAGCTAAAAATTCTTCGCTGACTTTTGAATTTTGGTTTTGAGTCTGCTGTGGATTTTGGTTTTGAGTCTGCTGTGAATTTTGGTTTTGAGTTTGTTGTGAATTTTGATTTTGAGTCTGCTGTGAATTTTGGTTTTGAGTCTGCTGTGAATTTTGATTTTGAGTTTGTTGTGAATTTTGGTTTTGAGTCTGCT
>CAJOPJ010000050.1 GCA_905236325.1 uncultured Selenomonadaceae bacterium | reverse complement strand
GACGGCGCAATGATTGCGGCAAATTGTTCGCTGATTAGCAACAACCACGATCCTAAAGAACGCAGAATTATAACCTGCAAGCCTGTCGTTATTGGTAAAAATGTTTGGATTGGCGCAGGTTCAACAATTTTACCTGGCGTAACTGTCGGCGAAAATGCGATTGTTGCGGCTGGTTCAGTTGTTACTAAAGATGTTGCGCCGGGAACTTTGGTTGGCGGAGTTCCTGCAAAATTTATTAAAAATTTAGATTTGTGAGGGGTCTAAAAAAGATGGATATTACGCGTAGAAATTTTTTAAAGACAGCAGGAATTTTAGCAACCGGTGTCGGACTTTTAAATTTTAAAGACATTGCAAACCAAAAAGTTTTAGCCGCGCAAGATTCAGTTGTAATGTTTCGCTCTGCAAAAATTGACAAAAATATTACGCGCATAAAAAATTGCGTTGGTGACTTAATGTATTTGGTTGAAGGCAAAGATCGTGTAGCCTTGATTGATACAGGTATTGGCGTTGGTGACTTAAAGGCTTATGTTCAGAATTTGACAGATAAGCCGATAACTGTAATTTTGACGCACGGACATGTTGACCACGCGTCAGGTTCGGCGCAATTTGATGAAGTCTATATGAACGCCAAAGACAATGCGTTGTTTCGCGAACACACCGCCATTGAAAATCGTAAAGGATACATTGGAATGAATCCTGAACTTGCAAGTTCGCTGACTGATTCCGACTTCCAGCCGATTGACAATCCCGACAGATTTAAAAATTTGCAGGGAGGAATGACTATTGATTTAGGCGACGTGCATTTAGATATTTATGACATTGCAGGGCATACGCAGGGAATGATTGCAATCTTGTTCCGCGAAAATAAAGCCTTGTTGACAGGCGACGGCGCAAATATGTTCACATTTTTATTTTTGCCTGAATCGCTCGGACTTACAAGTTATGAAAAGAATCTGCGCCACCTGCGTGAAGTTACAACCGGCAAATTCGACAAAATTTATTGTTCGCACGGCGGCGGTGATTTAACTGTCGATTACATGGACAGGTTGCTTGAAGATGTTGAAATAATTTTTGCAGGAAAAGATGACAAAGTGCCGTTCAATTTCATGGGCAACGAAGCCGCAATAGCTTTTGAAATTGACAGAGGGTACAATCGCGTTGACGCAGGAATTGGAAATATTGTTTATGACCCTGCGCGAATCTTGGAATAACTTTTGGAGGAAAATAATTTGTCAGTTGAAAAAGTGAAAAATTTTTTTGAGTCGATTGGCGAAGTTGAAAAAGTTCAAGAATTTGCAGAATCGACAGCAACTTCAGAAATGGCAGCTGAAGTTTTAAATTGTCAACTTGGACAAATTGCAAAAACTCTGTCATTTTTGGTCGATAAAAAACCTGCGCTGATTTTAGTTTCCGGCGATATGAAAATTGACAATAAAAAATTCAAAGCGCAATTTTCTTGCCGACCGAGTATGTTGCCTGTTGAGGAAGTTGAAAATTTAATTGGTCATGCGGTCGGTGGAGTTTGTCCTTTCGCAGTCAATGAAGGCGTGCCGATTTATGCTGATGAATCTTTGCGACGCTATGAAGTAATTTATCCTGCCGCCGGTTCAAGCAACAGTTTGGTAAAATTGAATTTGTCTGAAATTGATAAATATATAAAAATTTCCGGCTGGATTGATGTTTCAAAATCGAAAGTTGTGTAGTTATGAAGTTTGAAAAAATTTTAATTACGCAACAAAATATGATTGGCGACGCAGTAATTTCAACAGGCTTTGTAAAAGCAGTGCGCGAAACTTTTCCAAAAAGCAAAATTGCGTACATGGTTTTGCCTGAAGCTGCAAATTTAGTTAAACTGCCGTTCATTGATGAAATAGTTCCTTACAAAAAAGGTATGCCAATTTTGCCGGTAATAAAAAAAATTTGGCGTTATGATGTCGCGCTGTGTTTGGATTTTAAGTACAAAAGTGCGCTATTGCCATTTTTAGCAATGATACCTGTTCGTGCAGGACTTACTCACAAACGCAAATTATTTATGTCAAATTCAATCGCGCTTGACGAAGTCGAAAGTGAACAGATTTATTTCAACAATTACATGGCGCAGGTTATCGAAAAATGCATTGGCATAAAACTTCAAGGCGATTTGACAAAACTTTATGTAGCCGACGCAACCGACGCTGAAAAAATCGCTGTCGATAAAATTTTGCCGCGCAGTGAAAAATTAACAATAGCAATTGCGCCATTCACTTCGACTTTGATAAAAAATTTGCCGATTGAAACTTACAAGGCTGTAATGCAAAAATTGCGTACAACTGAAAATTGCAGATTTGTTTTGATTGGTGGAAAAGCCGACGCGCAGAAAAATTTTTATTTTGCGGAAGATGATATTGATTTGCGCGGAAAAACTACGCTGACAGAAATGGCTGAAGTTTTGCGCCGCGCAGATTTTTTGTTCAGTGGTTGCAGTGCGCCACTTCATATTGCAGCTGCAGTAAAAACACCGACGCTTGCATTTTATGGTCCAACTTCGCCTTTGAAGTGGGCTCCAAAAAATTTTTGCAAATATATTTATCAAAAGCAAGAATGTTCGCCCTGCGACAGAGTTGGTCACGGCAAATTTTGCAACATGAATAATATTTGTATGAAGTCAATTGAAGTTGAGGAAATTTTGGCAGCTTTTGAAAGTTTAAAAGCAATTTAAGGTGATAAAATGAAATTTGACTACCACATGCATTTTGAATATGGCGATTATAATGTTGATTGGGTGCAAGGATTTTTTGACTCTGCGGCAAAGCGTGGTCTTTCTGAAATTGGCATTTCGGAACATACGCATACCTTTCCTGAATTCGAAAAATTTTATTATGATGATTTGGTGCTTGATGATTCTGAAGTTGGAAAATTTCAAAAAGTCTGGCTAAAGACAAATAAATTTAAGCACACTTTGCAAGATTATTTCGATTTTTTAACTGAATTGCAGAAAAATCACGCAGTCAAAATTGGGATTGAAGTTTGCAATTTTAAAAATCAAACTGCAACAAAAAAAATCCTCGACGCTTGGGATTTTGATTACAGGATCGGTTCAGTGCATTTTTTGTGGGGCTGGGGATTTGATGCTTCAAAACTCCTTGCTGAATGGAACAATCACAGCTTGCGTGATATTTACGCTGAATACGCCGCTGAAATTGAAAGACTTTGTGCTTGCGGAAATTTTGAAATTATTGGTCACCCATTCAACGTCCGACTGTTTAATTTTCTGCCGGACTTTGACGCAACTGAATTTTATGAACGCGCCGCTTCTGCCATGAAAAAATTTAATCTTGCAGTCGATGTAAACACCGGAACTAAATATCGCTATCCTGTCAAAGAAATTTCGCCATGTGCAGATTTTATGAAAATCGCCGCAAGTTACAATTTGCCGATAACAATAAATTCAGATGCACATCAGCCTGAAGATTGCGGCAGATTCTGCGATGAGGCTATTGAATATGTCAGGCAATTCGGCTACAAAAAAATTTTGCAGTTCAATAAGCGCGATAGAAAATTTGTTGAACTTGGTTAAAAATTTCACAAAAAAAACGCCTGTGAAAGGCGTTTTTTTTTACATACCTTTAGAAATTCCGCCGCCGGGAGTTGGCGCATCATCATAAGTTGGTTCAACATAACTTTCTGAAGGTGACGGCGCATCATAACGCTCCGGCTCAGTCGGATAACTCGGCTCATTGCTGTAACTTGGTTCATTGTCATAATTGCGCTTTGGCGTGTTATCATAATATTCATTTGGATCATAGGTTTCAGTAGGTTGAGATTGACGACTTGGACGCTCGGACTGCTCAGATTGTGTGGATTGATTTTGCTGATTTTCATCAACATAACCTGTGCCATTGTCGTGCAAAGTCTGTCGCCTTGCAGAATTTCTGTAAGCTAAAACAGATTGATCGAAATCGTGAACAGGAACATTAGCTAAAGCCTTGCGCATAAAACTTGACCAAATGTAAGCCGGAGTTTGACCGCCCATGATGCCGGGCAAATTTGAATTGTCATCATTGCCAACCCAAACCGCCGCAACTAAATCAGGCGTGTAACCTACAAACCAAGCGTCTTTGTAGTTGGAAGTTGTGCCGGTTTTTCCTGCAGCTGGTCTGTCAATATTTGCATTTCTGCCAGTGCCGCGCGTTATAACATCTTCAAGCATGCTGGTTAAAGCCGCCGCACTCTGTTGGCTGATAACTGCGCGACCTTGCGGAGCGGCTTCCTCAAGAATTTTACCATTCCTATCAAGAATTTTAGTAATTGCGACATGAGGCATATAAACGCCATTATTTGCAAAAGTGCAGTACGCGCTTGCAATTTCAAGTGGCGTAACTCCGCGCGTCATTCCGCCAAGTGAAGTTGCAAAATTTCTGTCGTTAGGATCGCCGTCCAAAACAAAAGTTGAAATGCCCATCTCCTGCGCGTAGAAAATTGGCTTATCCATACCGAGCGACTGTGCAATTTTAACTGTAGGAACATTCATTGAGTGCGTGGCGACAGTTCGCAAAGTCACACTACCGCGAAAAGTTCCATTGTCATTTTGAGGTCGCCAGCCGTCAATATTGACAGGGCTATCCTCAATAATTGTGTCGGGTGTGAAATTATTTTCCAATGCGGCGGCAAACACGAAAGGCTTAAATGCACTGCCGGGCTGACGTTCAGCCATTGTTGCGCGATTGAATTGGTCAGTGCCGCGCCCGCCAACCATTGCTTTAATATAACCTGTCGAAGGTTCAATTGCAACAAGTGCGCCTTGCGGTTGCTGAAGACCATTTGCGTCGGTTTCATAAGTCGGCAAAATTTCAAGCAAAGATTGCTCAGCCATACGCTGAATGTCCATATCGATTGTGGTATAAATTTTCAAGCCGTCCTTGTAAAGCGCGTCTGCGCCGTACTTTTCGATAACCAACTGAGTAACATAATTTAAAAAATACGCCGCTTCTTTTGATTCTTCGGGCTGATTTTGTTGCGCCAAAACAATTTCAAAATTTTTAGCTTCGGCAGCTTCGGCAGGGCGCAGGTAGTTATATTTTACCATTTGGTCAAGAACAGTGTTCCTGCGCTCAGTTGCGGCGCGAAGGTTGTTGAACGGCGAATAGTAGTTAGGACTTTTTGGAATACCTGCCAACATTGCACATTCAGACAAATTCAAGTCCTGAATATTTTTGCCGAAGTAAGTTTTAGCAGCAGCTTGAACGCCATATGCACCTTGACCGAAATAAATTTGATTCAGATATAATTCTAAAATTTCCTGCTTAGTGTATTGCTTTTCAAGTTGCAGAGCCAAAAAAACTTCCTGAATTTTGCGTTTTAAAGTGCGTTCCTGCGTAAGGTAAGCATTTTTAGCAAGCTGTTGAGTGATTGTTGAGCCGCCTTCAGCAATTTCCTCTGCCTTTAGGTTTGTATAAATTGCGCGTGCCAAGCCGCGTGGATCAATGCCGTTGTGTTCATAAAATCTGTTGTCTTCAATTGCGACAAATGCTTGTTGCAGGGCGATTGGAATTTGTTCAATTTTGACAGGCATTCTGTTTTCAGTTGAGTGAATGTTTGCAAGTTCATTTCCTGCCGAGTCGTAAATTTGGCTTGAGGCTGGTGGGCGAATATCACTTGCGATGTCAGGTTTAGCGTTGATGTTTGCCGTGACAAAGCCTATTGCAATTCCTGCTGCCATTACAAGCACAAAAATAAAAAGTCCAAGTAAAATTTTCATAAAAGTTCCGATTCCGCTACGCACTTTATTTTGTCGTCGGCGTGGCGGCGTAGGATTATTTGTTTCAGCCATAAAAAAATTTCCTTTCAGTCGATTTACTGCGGCTTAATGCGTTTGACAGCTTCGGAAAGCGGCGGAATAATTTGTTTCTTACGGCTCATAACGCCCGGTAAGTAAACATGTGTGCCGCTAGCATCTTTTTTGAACGCTTCGCCGATTAAAGTTTTTGGACTTCCTGCGTAAATCAGGTAAGTTGCTTCCTCCAAAATATCTGTAACCATAAGTAAGTGCATATCAAAACCTTCGCGGTCGCAATTTTCAGCCATGACTTGGATAATTTTGTTTTCAAGGTCCAAAACTTCTTTCGGATCCATTACAGAAATTTGACTAACCATAATTCTGTAATCGCCGATTTTAAATTCCTTCATGTCATTTTTAGCAATTTCAGTTGGAGTTTTGCCGCCGATACCTGCGCCGGCTCTAAGCATTGCCAAGCCATATTCTTTCAAGTCAACGCCGGCAATATCAGCAAGTTTTTCAGCAGTTTTTTTATCATAAGGCGTGCAAGTTGGTGATTTAAATAAAACTGTGTCGCTGATAATTGCGCTTAATAAAAGTCCGGCAATTGAAGGCGGAATTTCAATATCCCTGTGCCAGTGCATATTTGCAACAATGGTGCAAGTGCAGCCGACAGGTTCTTGGTGCGTATAGATTGGATCTGAAGTTTGCATACCGCCCAATCTGTGGTGGTCGATAATTTCAACAATTTTAGCGTCCTCAATGCCTTCGACAGCTTGACTGCGTTCGTTGTGGTCAACCAAGATGACATTTTCACGCTCTGGCAACATAATTTTATCTGCAGAAACAATTCCAACCAATTTGTTATTTTCTACAACAGGATAACTGCGGAATTTGTTGTCGTCCATAACGCCTTTGATGTCGCTTAGTAAGTCAAGTGGTCTAAAACAAACAGGATCCGGATGCATAATTCGGCGAATTGGTACGCATTGATTTAACAGTCTGCCAACAGTGTAAGTGTCGTAGGGCGTGGCAAGTACAAAAATACCAAGCTCCTGCGCTTCTTGCAAAGCTTCTGCAGCAACTCTGCAGCCGCCTGTAACAATCATACAACTTATGCCTGTATGCAGAATTTTTTTCAGCGTCTCAACGCTCCTGTCGCCAACTAAAACAATGTCTTTTGCATTTAAATTTGCAACACTTGTTTCAACGCTACCTGCCGCAATTTTAATCGCGCCTTCGATAAATTCATTTTCGTCCGCCGCAACCAAAACTTTGGACTCCGTCGCCTGAATAATATCTCGGTATCTGACGCGCATATCAACCAAACTTTGTAAGCCAAGTTCAAGAAAATATCTTTTCGCCAAGTCGCTGACAGTAACAATTCCAACTAAATCGCCCTTGCTGTCGGTTACAGGAATTGATTGCATTTCACTTTTGCGCATAACTTCGCCAAGATGTCGCAAAGTATCATGCTGGCGGACGACTGTTTTACATTCTAAAGCAACATCTTTGACGCGCGGATATAAATCTGTAACCAAAAGCGGCTCCTCAATTTTAAAATATTCCAGCGCATATTTAGTTTCATTGTTGACTTTGCCGCAACGCGCAGGAATTGCATTAACGCCCAACGCTTGCTTGAGATGTGAATAACCAATCGCCGCGCAAATTGAATCTGTGTCGGGGTTTCTATGACCAATTACATAAATCGGTTTGTTAGCTGAATTTTTCATTTAAAGACCTCCGCAAAAAATTTCAGAAAATAATTCAGCGCAAAATTTTTTTTTCCTGCAAAAAAATAGCCGCGCAGTGAACGCGGTAAAAAAATTTAAACTATCTGCTGTAATTGTAAAAAAACTCTGCGCGAAAATCTGAAAATCTGTCTTCCAAAATTGATTGGCGCATTTCAGTCATAAATTTTTGCAAATATCTTAAATTGTGCAAACTTAAAAGCCTGAGTCCAAAAATTTCTTCCGCGCGTACTAAGTGTCTGATATAAGCGCGTGTAAAATTATTTTTACAGGCGTAACAATCGCAATTATTTTCTAGCGGCGAAAAGTCTTCTTTGTAGTCGGAATTTTTCATAACCAAGCGACCTGCTGAATTTGTTTTCGGCGAAACCATAGCCATTCCATTTCTTGCAACTCTGGTTGGAAATACGCAATCAAACATATCAATTCCGCGCAGTACGCCTTCAATCAAGTGGTCGGGAGTGCCAACGCCCATTAAGTAGCGTGCTTTATTTTCCGGCAAAAATTTTGTCGAAATACTAAGCATTTCATAAAAAACTTCCTTAGGTTCGCCAACACTTAAACCGCCAACCGCACAACCTGCAAAGTCCATTGCGGCGATAGTTTTTGCACTTTCTTCGCGCAAGTCAGCATACATTCCGCCTTGACAAATTCCAAACAGTCCTTGAGTTTTTGAAGTTGCGGCTTTTAAACTGCGTTCAGCCCAGCGATGCGTGCGTTCGGTAGATTTTTTTGCATAGTCATAGTCGGCGGGGTAGGGAATACATTCATCAAACGCCATCATAATATCTGAACCAAGTTTCATTTGCGTATTGATTGAAACTTCAGGTGACAGAAATTTTTTTGCGCCGTCAAGATGAGATCGAAAAGTTACGCCGTCTTCAGAAATTTTTCTTAACGCGCCAAGACTGAAAACCTGAAAACCGCCGCTGTCTGTTAAAATTCCTTTCGACCAATGCATAAATTTATGCAAGCCGCCTGCCTTTGCGATAAGTTCCGCGCCCGGTCTTAAAAATAAGTGGTAAGTATTGCTCAAAATCACACCTGCGCCCAAGTCCTCAAGTTCTTCCGGCGAAACAGATTTAACAGTTGCCTGAGTTCCAACCGGCATAAACATTGGCGTTAAAAAATCTCCGTGCGGCGTATGTAAAATTCCTGCGCGTGCGCCTGTAACTTTGTCTTTGTGTATCAGTTCATAGGTTATAGCTGCCATAAAAAATTTTATTCCTTTCCGGTAAGTTGATTAGCACAGGCTTTAAAGTCCGCAAGGATTTTTTCTTCATCAAGCGTCTTGAGTTCGCGATTCTGCATTAAAATTTTGCCGTCAACAATGACAGTTTCAGCCGACGCAGAATTGGCAGAATAAACCAAAAGCGACACAGGATTATAATTTGGCTGCCATTCAACGCCTTGCATATCAAACAAAGTTAAATCAGCTTTGTAACCAACTTCAATTTTGCCGGTATTTTTCAATCCAACAGCTTTTGCGCCATACTCCGTGCCAAGTTTCAAGGCTTCGGCGGCAGGAATCGCAAGTGGATTTAAAGTATCGACTTTGTGCAAAAGCGCGGCAAGTTTAATTTCCTCCAGCATATCAAGATTGTTGTTGCTTGACGCGCCGTCAGTGCCAAGTCCAACGCAAATATTTTCCTGCAGAAGTTTTGGAACAGGCGCAATTCCACTTGCAAGCTTCATATTGCTACCTGGATTGTGGGCGACGCGAATTTTTTTTGATTTGATAATTTCAATTTCAGAATCTGAAAGCCAAACACAATGCGCCGCCAAAGTGCCCAAATCAAACAAGCCGGTTTCTGCCACGACTTCAAAAGGACGCTTGCCATAATTTTTTATGCAGTCGGAAATTTCAGTTTGCGTTTCATTCATGTGAATGTGAATTTCCGCGCCGAGTTTTTCAGCTTCAGCATAAACTTTCTTCAGGAATTCCGGCGGGCAGGTATAAATTGCGTGCGGTCCGAACATAACTGTAATTCTGCCGTCGGCCTTGCCGTGCCAATTTTTGTAAAGTTCAACATTTGTTGCAAGTTTTTCATCGCCGTTTGCAAAGCCGATAATTCCCCGACAGAGAACTCCGCGCAGTCCTGAAGTTTCAACAACCTGCGCGACTTCTTCCATGCTGGGACCATACATATCAGCAAAAGCAGTCGTGCCGCTTTTTATCATTTCAATCGCAGCAAGTTCCGCGCCGGCGCGAATATCTTTGCGCCGCATTTTTTCTTCAATAGGCCAAATATCTTTCTGTAGCCAATCCATCAGCGATTTGTCGTCTGAATAGCTACGCAATAAAGTCATTGAAGCGTGCGTGTGCGCGTTGACAAAGCCCGGCACTGCAAATTTTCCGCAACCGTCAATTACAGTATCAAAATTTTTTTTATCGACAGGTTCGGCTGAAATTTTTTCAAACTTGTCATTTTGGATTGAAATATTAGCAGTTTCAACTTCGCCACTCGGCTTAAAGTACTTAACATTACTGATTAAAATTTTTGACATAAAAAAAAATACCTCCTAAAGATAATAGATAATAGCTGCGTCGTGAATAAAACTGTCTTTCTGAATTAAAAATTCAAAACATTTCCTTAAAATATTACACCGCCGCCATACAAAAAACTTCTGACATCTGTAATTAAATTGCCGTCGATTTGAGGATAAAGCATTCCGCGCAGTTCGCGTATTTTAAATTCGCGCTCAAGTTTTTGCTCATCCTTCATTCGCACGACAAATCGGCTGTTCAAATTGTCAACTTCATAATTCATGCCATGAAACAAAGTAGCACTCAAAAGGAAAGGAAATTTTATTTTCGGCTCTATAGGAACAAAAACTTCAAAATTATTGAAATTTAGTTCGCCAATTTTAAAATTTTTTATCGAATAAACTGCGCCTGCCTCATTGCCGCCAAAGCCGCCGATAACTCTGTTTTCCATAATCAATTTGCTGTCAAAATATTTTTGAAAAATTTCAGGATACATTGAAAAAACAGGAACCAGCGAACCTGTGTCAATCAAAGTCGGCAGGTCATAAAGTTTAACTACCGGTCGCTGATAATCAGCCAGCATTGGTATTGAAAATTCCTTCACGACTAACACCTCCAAATCTTTTTTTCAATTTTAACACAGAAAATTTTTCCTGCAAACAAAAAAAGCAGGTCGCCCTGCTTGTAAAAAATTTATTGGTGATGTTTTTAATGGATTGCAATTTGTTTAACTTGTTGAACTTCGGCAGGCGATTTTGGCAAATCGACCTTCAAAACGCCGTCTTTAAATTCCGCACTGATTTTGGTTTCATCTATGCCGTCAATGTAGAATGAACGACTCATACTGCCAAAGTGACGTTCACGGCGAATGTAATTGCCTTTGTCGTCACTGTCATTTTTTTCAGAATTGCTCCGTGCAGAAATTGTCAAATAATTGTTCGTGTAGTCCAGCGAAATATCTTCTTTGGCAACTCCAGGCAAATCTGCTGTAAGTTCATAGCCATTTTCAATTTCCTTGACATCGACTTTAAATTTATTTGCGCCGGTGGTGATTGTCGGAAAGTCATTGAAGAAAGGCTCATTGAAAATATCAAACAAACTTGTAAAACCATCCTGACTTGCAGGTGTTCTTGAATTGAAAGGTACTAATCCAAACATTTAAATCGTCTCCTTTTATATGTATCGACTTTGACTTTTTTGGTAGGACTTTGTTTTTTTGTCCTTGCGAACATTATAATAGCACAAAAAATCAAAATGTCAATAGGTCAAAAAGAAAAAATATCAAAAAATTTTTTCATCATTTATCGCGCTCCAATTCTTCCAAACTTAAAATCATTTGTCCCAGCAAAACATATTCAGCCATTTCTGCGTCCGGAATGTAAACAAATTCAGGTAAATATTCTGCAGGAATATATTTTTGCAAATCAATTTTAATTTTTTCAAGGTCAGGTGTCATTTCGCTGCGCACACAAATTATTTCAGGATCTAATATTGAAATTACTGCGCGGAGTTCTCTATCAATAAATTGCGGAATTTTTTCAAAATCTATCATGTTTTCCTGTTCCCAAAGTTGCTTATCTTCAGGCGTAAAAAATTCTCCGCTTAAAAATTTTAGTTCACCGGTGATATTGTGTGCGCCCGGAATCATTTTTCCATTCACAACAACGCCCAAACCACTTGCAAGAAAATTTCTTGGGCGCGTGAAGAAAACAATATTTTCATGCTTGTCCTGTTGTGCATAATAACCTAAAGCGGCGGCATTGGCGTTGTTTGAAAGTTTCACAGGCAAGTTATATTTTTCCTCCAAAGTCTGTTTTAAGTTTTGATTTATCGAGCCATAAAAATTAAAATCCAGCCTGTTTTCATGGACGATACCCGGAATAGCAATTCCGATTGTGTCAAAAGGCACTGCGCGGTGTGAAATTGTATCTAAAATATCTTGCAAGTCGCGAAAAAGATTCAACCGACCTTTTATGACGGTTTCGCTAATAAGTGGCACGCCATTTTGATAAATTCTGTAGGCAATGCGCGTATTTTGTCCTGTTGGCAGAAAAGCTATTGACAGGATTTTTGCGTCATTTTTTATTAAGCCGGCGCGAACTTTCAAAATTGCGCGTTCTTCAACAGTCTTTGTAAAATTTTCAAGTTCACTGTCAATAAAAGTCAACATTGCGCCGGAATTGTAGCTTGCAAAAATTTTCGGCGGAATTTTTAAAATCAGCTTGTCGTGCAAAATTTGCTCGACATTTTTTAATTGGTAGGCAATTTGCGGCGCAAGTAAAATTACTGAATAATCAAAGCCGACATTGTAAAGTTTGCTGAACGCCACAGCAGAAAATTCATATTTCAAGCCGAGCAGTTTTGCTGTTTCATTCAGTTTGTCGGCAAAAAATCCTGTAGTCAAGCCGCCTGTACAGCTTAATAAAATTTTCAAACTTTGCTCATCTTTCAGGTCGATAATTGTTGCAAGCATTTCTGCAAAAAGTTCTTCAGCGTAATTTAAATCGCGCAGTTCAAAATGCAGATAAAATTTATTTTCGCCGT
>CAJOPJ010000049.1 GCA_905236325.1 uncultured Selenomonadaceae bacterium | reverse complement strand
CCTTTGCTCCCTGTTCCTTCAAAATAAATTTTTCTGAATTTGTCATTTTAATTCTCCTCCGGTTCCAAAACTTCGCCTGTTTCAGCGTCGATTATTTCTGCCGGCATTTCTGCGTCTGAAACTTCCAATGGCTCACGCTCTACAGATTTTCCGCCGTTGTCTGCGTAGGTAAATGTGTTTTTGTCAACAACGCTCTGGTCTGCTTGCATTACCTGTTGCATTTCGACCGAAACGATTCCCCACTTGCCGAGCAACAATTTCAGCACTGTTTTTTTAGCCATAGCGTCGAAGTTGCTTGACCAGACTGAAGATTTTTTGCCCGACTTTAAGTCATAGCTGTAGCTTTTCGAAAAATTTTGTGCGTGTGTCCGAATTTCTTCAACAGTCATGTACAAGCATTTCTCAAAACCATTAGCCAGCTTAAAGTAAGCAAGATAGCCGACTATTTTGTCTGAGATTTTTTCGCCGCGAATAGGCAACTCAGTCAAAAAATCAAATTCCTTGATTTCGCCTTCAAAAACTGTTTTTGTTGTCATCGCTACATATTGACCTGTGCGGTGTGCTAACTGTACAAGTCCTTTCCAACCGATTTGAAATTGTGCCTCCGCGCCGTACGGCACTATGTACGCAAAACCGAAACTCGGATTCAAAGGCAACTTAACTGTCGCCGCTAAACCGGCTGCGCCTAGTATTGAACGCGTCGAGCATTTTTGCAGTTGCGGATTGCCATTATAAATTGACAGCAACGCCGATACAAAACTTGCCGCGCCTTTGTCCAATATTTCGGTAAATCTGTTTTGCACTGCTTCAGAGTACAGCACAACTTGGAATTTGTTTGTAGTTGCTAATTCTTGTGCCATTTAAAACATCTCCCCACTGTCACGCCAATTCTTCATTTTTTCGAGTAAACTCAATAATCTGTCGTGCCACTTTTGGAATCGGACTTCATCGCCTAGTTTTTTTGCATACGCCATTTCATCAACCGCCGCGTCTATCTCAAAACGCAACTTTATCAATTCTTTCATTGCGCTAACCTCCTAGCTGATTTTTAAGTAATAACCGCGTTCCTCAATATGTGCGCCTGAAATAATTTCGCCGTCCTCCAATGCTTCACGCAACTTGTCTTTGTCAACTTCATAAATAATTTTCTTGAAGTCCTGCGGTATCAAATTTTCATTATCAATCTTGATTGGCTTTTTACCGCCACAACGCGCTATTGTCATTGTTCCGCGCTCTGTCAGAATTTTTTTCTTGCCAATTCTTGTAAGTTCTGATTGATAATAATCCTTGATTGTTGCGATTCTGTTTTCTAAAGCCGACCTGCGTTGTTTAAGCCGCATTTCTTCAGCCTTCATTCCGTCAGCTGCAACTTTCAGCGTCTGAATAAGCCCGATTCCATTTGCAACTTTCGCGTCAAGTTCCATATTTAACGCCTGAAGTTTTTCTTCCAATTCTTCATTTGTCATTTCGTCATCGGCATACAATTCTTGGAAAGCGCCGCTAAGTTCGTATAAAGTTTTCATTGACTTTTTCCCCTTTTCTGTTTTAAAATTCTTTCGGATTTTTTAAAAACCGCCTGTTCGGACGGCTTTTTTTATGCGCTGATTTGTCGGCGGTTATGTTTTTCCTCGTGATACAAGCGCCAAAGTGAATCATCTTCGATATGGCACCAGTCCTCAAAATCTCTGCCGTCATACTCGTCCGCTTCAAAAAAAACTTCCTCAATCCCCAAAACTTCTTTGAACTCTTCAATCAAATTCATCAGTTCGACGGTGATAATATCTCCGCAAACTTCCGTATCATATGAATTGATTTTCAAAAGTTCTTCGTAATGTCCGAGTTTTGGAGACTTTTCAAAGCGCATTTGTGCCAATGCCGTCAAAATTTCTGCGACCTTGTCTGTTTGTTTCGGATTTTTGCAATAAATAATCATTTTTGCCATTTTCTTAATCCTCCCAATAACTGATATTTTGGAAACCATTGAGATAATCTATAACATCACGATAAACATCTTCAGGAACTTCCGCGCCGTGAAGCTCAATCGTCAAAATTTCGCCGGTTCTATTTTCAGGTAGATTTTCATTTTCAACCACAAAAAAATACTTACCGTCAAAAGGCTTGCTGAAACTGAGCGATTCCAAGTCGTCTATCAATTTGCCAACTTCTTCATCTGTTGATTTGCTTGTATCAATGGTAATATCCATTTCGAAAAATTCGGTTCGACTTTCTGATTCTTCATTTGTT
>CAJOPJ010000048.1 GCA_905236325.1 uncultured Selenomonadaceae bacterium | reverse complement strand
TTCGCCGTAATGTGTAAAAGTCCATTTGTCAGTTATTGGGCGAATATCACCTGCGCGATAGCTGACTACAAAATTATTTTTATTCAGGTTGCCAAGATTTTTATTCAGCGTGATTGTGTATTCCGGCGTAACCCAGTTGTTGAAAAAAGTAATAACATCAAAGTTCAACGCCGCGCCGAGATTATCAGTCGGACCAACTTTCATTTCAATTGTGACATATTGACTTGAATTTGTAGGATTGCCTTTTTCGTCGCAAACAAAAACATTTGTAACTTGCCTGTCACCAACTAAGTCGCTTTCGTCGTGAGCCTCACTGCCAAGCAAAACATTTCCGCCGGCGTTACGCAAGCGCATAGCCTCAGCAGGATTTATTGCGCCTTCGGCAAGTACGCGGCGAACATGAACATTAAAAGTTTGATTGTCAATATCGCGCTGATTTATTTTTGTGCCAAGATTGACAATCAATTTTGAAACTGCAGGTCCCCAGTCAAAAACTTCAGTAACCGTGCAGTAGTTTGGAGCTTGAACTGCAGGCGCAGCTTGAACTTGTAAGCCGCCTGTCAAAAGTGAAAAACCTAATGCACCGCAAATCAGAGCCTTTAAAAGTTTTTTGCGATTCATAAAATTAACCTCCCAACAAATTTTATAAATATAAATTACTTGGGCATTTTAAAACTTTTGCAGTCAATGTGCAAGATTTTTCAGAAAATTTTTTCACAATGAAAAAAATAATTTGACTAAATAAAATCAATGTGCTAAACTTCAGCGCGTTAAGCAGAAGTCGTTACTTCTCACCTGTTGACCTTAATTGTGTTTGCAAGGTTGTGTGGATTTTTTATTTTGTAATTTAATTTCCGCAAAAAGGTTTGAAGTGGCTTCTCAGAGCCGCTTTTTATTTTTATTTTTTTTAGCGCATGCAGGAGGTGTATCTGCGATTAGTAGAGACAGCTTGAGAATCAATGAAGAAATTCGCATCCGCGAAGTACGCGTTACCGATGCGAACGGTGAACAGTTAGGCGTTATGGCAACACGCGACGCACTCCGCCTTGCCGAAGAACAACATCTTGACTTAGTGGAAATTGCGCCAAAAGCCAGACCGCCGGTTTGCCGCATTATGGATTTCGGCAAGTATCGTTATGAACAACAAAAACGCGACAAAGAAGCACGCAAAAAACAAAAAGTTGTAACAATTAAAGAAGTTAAACTTCGTCCAAACATTGAACAGCACGACTTTGAAGTTAAATTAAAAGCCGCACAGCGTTTTGTGGAGGAAGGAAACAAAGTTAAAGTTACAATTATGTTTCGTGGGCGTGAACTTTCGCATCCCGAACTCGGTACAGAAATTCTAAACAAAATGGCGGATTCACTCGGCGACAATGTCAGCATCGAACGCTCGGCAAAGCTTGAAGGGAAAAATATGACTATGATTCTCTCTCCAAAAGCGCAAAAACCAAAAAAAGTTACCAAAGGAGGAAATGAAAGTGCCCAAGATCAAAGTCAAGACACACAGAGCGACAGCTAAACGCTTCACAGCAACCGGCACCGGTAAATTTAAACGCAACAAGGCTTATAAAAGTCATATTCTGGAGAAAAAATCACCAAAACGCAAGAGAAATCTCCGCAAAGCAGCTATTTGCTCCGGCGCAGATCACGCAAGAATCAAAAGACTGCTTCCATACGCTTAATAGGTTGAAAGGAGATTTTTTAATATGCCTAGAGTAAAAACAGGCGTGACGGCTCACCGTCGCCATAAAAAAATTCTCAAACTGGCGAAAGGTTATCGCGGTGCGAGAAGTAAACAATTTAAAAAAGCCAATGAATCTGTAATGAAAGCAGGGCAATATGCCTTCCGCGACAGAAAAACCAAAAAACGCAATTTCCGCAGACTTTGGATTGCACGCATTAACGCCGCTGCCAGAATCAATGGAATTTCTTACAGCAAAATGATGAATGGACTTACAAAAGCAGGCGTTGCAGTTGACCGCAAAATGATGGCTGAACTTGCTGTTTCCGATATGACTGCTTTTGAAAAATTAGTTGAAATTGCAAAGAAAAATATTTAAGTCGAAAATTTCAAGGCGGAAGGTCTTTCCGCCAATTTTTTTTTGGAGTGATTTATTTTGAAAAAAATTTTAATTGCGCTGATGATTTTATTTAGTGCACAAACTGCAAAGGCAGCTGAAATTCCGCAAATTTTGGCTGACAGCGCAATTTTGATTGAGGCTTCAAGCGGCAGAGTAATTTTTGAAAAAAATGCCGACGAAGTTCGTCCGCCGGCAAGTATGACAAAGATGATGACTTGTATTTTAGGCATTGAATGGTTGCCGCTCGATACGCAAATTACTGTTAGCGCGTCAGCCGCAGCAACTGAATATTCTGACTTGCAACTTCAAACCGGCGAAGTTATTTCAGCCGACGACTTAATGCAAGGTACAATGCTTGTTTCCGACAACTGCGGCGCAGTTGCAATAGCGCAAGCCGTAGCCGGAAATGTCCCTGCTTTTGCTGAAATGATGAATGAAAAAGCGCGTGAACTTGGCTGTTACAATACAAATTTTGAAAATCCACACGGCTTAACAAGTCAAAATCACTACTCAACAGCGCGTGATATGGCAAAAATTGCCGCCTACTGTATGCGTAATGAAACTTTCCGCCGATATGTTGGCACGCGTCGCGGAAATGTTCATTTAACGCAACCTGACTACACTTTTGAAGCGTCAAACACCAATCAGCTTTTGGAAAGTTATCCAGGTTGCATTGGAATAAAAACCGGCTATACAAATGCGGCAGGCGGCTGTTTAGCAGCTTGTGCAAATCAAAATGGTGTTGAACTGATTGCGATTGTTATGCATTCACCTGACTACGACACAAGATTTTCTGACGCGGCTAAACTTTTGGATTATGGTTTTGAAGTTATTGATTCGGTTGAAAATGTCGAAGTCGGCGAAGTTCGACAAGTTGTATTTGTTCGCGGCGGAACTTCAGGCAAAGTTCATGTTGAATCGCAGGAAAATTTTAATTTTCCAATCTTGAGCGGCGAAGATAAAAATTTATTGTCGCTGAGTTTTGACTTGCCTAAATTTATCGACGCTGAAATTTTGCGTGGTGATAAAATTGGTGAGGTAATTTTAAATTATGACGGCAAGCAGGTTGCCAATTTGCCATTGGTTGCCACCGAAGATGTTGCGCAAGGTTTTAGTTTTGGTTCTTTGCTGGTTGAATTAAGCCGGTCTTTCAAAAATCCAACGCAAGATTTTTTGCTTAAATTGGTAGCTTGATTAACCACTAATTATCAGTCGCCGGAAAGTTTTAAAGTCTAAAATTAAAAAATTCCGACCGAAGCCGGAATGTTTTCTCTGAATTGGTGCTCACTGAGGGATTCGAACCCCCGACCTCCTCCATGTGACGGAGATGCTCTACCAACTGAGCTAAGTGAGCGAAAATAAAAAAATGGTGGGACTGACAGAACTCGAATCTGTGACCTCCTCGATGTCAACGAGGCACTCTAACCAACTGAGCTACAATCCCA
>CAJOPJ010000047.1 GCA_905236325.1 uncultured Selenomonadaceae bacterium | reverse complement strand
TGAGGGAGTGAAAATTTTGGAAGAAAATACTTTGTTCGGCAAAAGCATAATTGGAATTGAAAATTTTTCGCCTGAAGAAATTAGACTTGTTTTGTCGAAGGCGAAGGAAATGAAACAAATTATCCGCAACGACATTAAAAAAGTCGGCAACCTGCGCGGCAGAAGTGTTGTTACTTTGTTTCTGGAAAATTCCACAAGAACGCGAACTTCATTTGAACTGGCAGGAAAATATCTCGGCGCGGACGTGGTAAATATTAACGCCTCAACAAGTTCAATGACTAAAGGCGAAAGTTTGCGCGATACATTGCGAACTTTAGAAGCAATGCAGGTTGATGCTATTGTAATGCGTCATAAAGCAGAAGGTTCAGCAGATTACGCTACAAAAGTTGTCAAGCCGATTATCATAAACGCAGGTGACGGCGCACATGCTCATCCAAGTCAAGCACTGTTGGACTTGTTCACAATTGAACAGGCAAAAGGTCGGCTTGCAGGTTTAAAAGTCGTGATTGTCGGCGATATTTTGCACAGTCGCGTTGCGCGTTCAGATATTTTCGCAATGACAAAGATGGGCATGAAAATTCGCCTTGTCGGACCAAAAACTTTATTGCCGAGATTTTTTGAATTTGACGGCGTGAAAATTTATGACGACATTGAAAAAGCAATTTCCAACGCAGATGTTATAAATGTTTTGCGTATTCAGCTTGAACGCCAACAGGCAGGTTTATTTCCTTCGCCGCGTGAATATGCAAGAATTTTTGGTTTGAATGAAGACAGAATGTATTTGACGAAGGAAGATGTTTTGATTTTGCACCCGGGACCGCAGAATAAAGGCTTGGAAATTTCCAACGATGTGACTTACTGCGAAAATTCGGCAATTCACGACCAAGTTGAAAATGGCGTTGCAGTCAGAATGGCATTGCTGGATTTAACTTTGAACAAGTGAAAAATTTTTTAAATCGAAAGGTGGAAAATTTCTATGCGAGGACAAGGCTGGCAAATTCAGCGCACGCAAGCAAATATTTCAGATTCGCTGTTGATTAAGGGCGGGCGTGTTATCGACCCTGCAAATAATATTGACCAAATTGCTGATGTTTTAATTGTTGACGGCAAAATTGCTGCAGTTGCCGATGAAGTAAATTTTTCCGCGCACTTCAATTACAATGCGGAAGGCAAAATTGTTACGCCCGGCTTAATTGATATGCATGTGCATTTTCGCGAACCTGGACAGGAAGCTAAGGAAGATTTTGGTAGCGGCTCACGCGCAGCTGTTGCCGGCGGTTACACAACTGTTGCAACTATGCCGAACACTTCGCCTGTTATTGACAATGCGGCTTTAGTGCGTTCAATGATGGCGCGTGCTGAAGTTGAGGACTTAATCAATATAAAAATTATCGGTGCGCTTACCAAAGGTCAACGCGGCGAAGAACTTGCTGAACTGCGCGATATGATTGCTGAAGGCGTGGTGGCTTTTTCGGACGACGGTCATTTCGACAGCAATGCAAAAATTTTCATGAACGCGTTGGATTACCTGAACGGCACTGACAAGGTTGTTATCTGCCATGAGGAGGAAACTTCACTTGTCGAAGGCGGAATTATGAACGAAGGCAAACGCAGCGCAATTTTAGGAATGAAAGGTCGCCCGACTGTCGCAGAAGATATTGCTGTGGCTCGCGATGCACTTTTGGCTGAATACACAGGCGGCAGAGTTCACATTGCGCATATAAGTTCGGCGCGTTCAGTTGAAATTGTACGCGACGCTAAAAAGCGCGGAGTGAAAATTACAGCCGAAGTTACGCCGCAACATTTGACTATGACTGAAGACTTGGTAAATCCTGCCGACAGTTCAACAAAAATAAATCCGCCGCTCCGCACGCAGAAAGATTGCGATGCTTTACTTGCAGGTTTGAAGGACGGCACGATTGACGCGATTGTAACTGACCATTCGCCACACGCGCCTGAAGAAAAAGATCGCGAATATATGTACGCGCCGAGTGGTATTCCTGGTTTGGAAACTGCGCTTGGAGTTTTAATGACTGATTTAGTTCTGCCCGGAAAAATCGACTTGCCGACTTTGATTTCAAAAATGACTTGCGAACCTGCAAAAATTTTCGGACTGGACGCAGGAACTTTATCCGTCGGCGCGTGGGCTGATATTACAGTTATAAATCCTGACTTGGAATGGACAGTTGACGCCGATAAATTTTATACGCGCGGCAGTCATTCGCCATTTGTTGGCAGAACTTTGAAAGGTCGCGCAGTTGCAACAATCGTGCACGGAAATTTAATGCGCTTGCTGTGATTTTTAAAATTACCGAAAAATGCGTAGGCTGTGCGGCTTGCAAAAGTGATTGTCCTGCGCAGGCTATTGAAGGCGTAAAATTTCCATTCAAGATAAATCAAAAACTTTGCATTCATTGCGGCGATTGTTATTTAATTTGTCCTGTCGGCGCAATAAAAATTTTACAAAAAAAAACTCAGTCGGTTGATTGAGTTTTTTTTATTTTTTCAAACTGCCATTACAAAATTTATAAAATCCTCGACTTCAGCTTGCGATTGCAATTTGGCAGCAAACATATAATCACCCATGTGCGGAGCCATGCCTTCAGGCAGTCGCCCAGTCATAACAATTTTTTCGCCGTAGCGTTCAAAAATTTCTTCATCACTGTGCAAATAATTATTGCAGTCGCGGCGATTTCCGCAAGCCGCAAAACAATGTTCACCTTCAGGCTGAATTTTTTTATTTTCAGTTACCATATCTGCCCAGACTTGATAAACATCAGTTGCGTAAGCAAAATTTATCATGTCGGTTGCGTAGCCGCCTGCAGGACGCATATTGACTTCCAATCCGACAAAATCGCCGACTTTGCCTAAGCCTTCCTTCGCCTCAGTCAATCTGAAAAATTCAAAATGCACAAACCTGCTTTTCACACCGAAACTTTTCGCCGCCGCCCTGCCAAGCCGACTTAAATTTTCAGGAATTTGCGCCGCTGTGTAGTAAAACATATCCGCGCCTGTCAAAATTACCTCCATTGGCGTAGGATGCCAAAAAGTCATAGCCTCCAACAAAACTTCCGATTCGGCGTTGACAATTGCGTCATAGGAACAAATATCGCCTGTTATAAATTCCTCCATGACATAGGGCGCGGAATTTTTTTCAGCAAAAAATTTTTCTAAATCTGCGTCACTTGAAATTTTAAAAGTACCGCCAGCACCAACTCCGACATCAGGCTTAACTACCACAGGATATTTCACAAGTTTGACAAAATTTTTCGCCGCCTCAATATCGGTAATTTTATGTAGCCTTGCAGTCGGAATATTTGCTTTGGCGTAGAATTTTTTCATGGCGGATTTATTTTTTACGCCTTCAATATCTGTAGTCTGAAAACCTGTCAGAATATTAAAATCAGTGCGAAGTTTTGCGTCGGACTCAAGCCAAAATTCATTGTTTGACTCAATCCAGTCAATCTTGCCGTGCTTAAATTCAAGATACGCCACCGCACGCAAAACTGTATCATAATCTTCCAAAGTCGGCACAAAATAATATTCTGTCAAATCGCGCTTAAGTTCTTCGCACAAATTGTCAAAAGGCTCATCACCAATACCCAAAACATTCACGCCATTTTTTTTCAGTGCATTGCAAAATTTCCAATAATGTTTTGGAAATTGCGGCGATACAAAAATAAAATTCAACTTAAACGCCTCCTTCTAGAAAATTTGGTAGGAAATAACGCAATTGCTTTTTCCACCAATACCAATCGTGATCCACATCATAGCCCCAAAAATCTGTGACTGCGCGAATATCTTTTGCGTGGAAAATGTCGCGCATAATTGAAGTTGTCCAACGTCCTTCGTCCTCCCAACGCCCTTGACCGACGCACAGATAAATTTTTTTGCTGTTGTAAATTTTTATGTAGTCGTGCTCAGGCGAAATATTTGCAAGAAAGTCTATCGGCGAATTGTCATACAGCGTTGGATTTGACCAGCCGTCGAATAAAATTTTTGCGTCGTAAATTCCCGACAGCGAAATTAAACCTGCAAAAAATTCCGGTCGTCTGAAAAATAAAATTGCGCCGTGCAAGCCGCCAAGACTACAACCGACAATCACAGGCAAATTGTCAGTCGGATTTTTTACTTTGATGAACGGCAAAACTTCCTCGACAATGTAATTGTAATAACTTTCCTGTCGATTAGCACGCCAAACTTTATCGCCGAAAACATTTGACCAACTTTCGCTGTCCACAGTGTCCACGCAAAAAAGCTGAATTTTTCCGCAGTTAATATAATCAGCCACAGTTTCAATCATACCAAAATTTTCAAAATTGTCGCTCATTGCGTCCTGAGTGGGAAAAACTAAAAGCGGCACGCCGTCGCTGCCATAAATGTTTATATTCATTTCGCGGTTTAAATTTTTGCTGAACCAAGTTTGATATTTTTTTTCCAAATCAATCACTCCTAAACTAAAACAAATTCTACATATTAAATGCTACTTTCTATAAATTATATTCTATTTCCTTTCAAGCAAAAAAAAAATCTCGACATCAGCCGAGATTATCAATTTTCAATTTTCAATTTTAAAT
>CAJOPJ010000046.1 GCA_905236325.1 uncultured Selenomonadaceae bacterium | reverse complement strand
TTGAGTTTGAATTTGCGGAGTTTGAGTTTGAATTTGCGGAGTTTGAGTTTGTGGCGAGTTGACTTTTGGCAAGCCTGAAATATTTATGTAGGACATTGGACTTAAAGTTACTTCCGGCGTGAAAAACAATTTTGTTTGTAAATCAAGAACATTGCTGAAAATTGGCGAACTCATTGGTGTTGAAATATTTATTGTTGTAGAGCCTGAATTATTTAGAACAATTTCAATGCGCTGATTTACCGGCGTTCTTGAATTGTATTGTGGAACAGTCGGCGCAACATTTTGTACCGGCGCAGGAAATGGCGTGCGTACTGAAGGTCTTTCAAGAACTATTCCTGCAAGTGAATTTGTATTTCCAAACAGCGGCATTTGCATTGTAACTTCCATTGCGCCGTCAGCAGTTGGTTTTGAATTTACAACTCTTGCGCCCTGAATAACTGCATTAACTTTGGTTGTAACTGTATCAGAAAGCGTCATTATTCCGCTAACTGTGGTTTCGCCGGTTACTTGTATTGAACCGACAAGTTCAGCAAGTTGCCTGTAACATTCAGTTTTTGCGGCAATTTCTGCTAATCTTTGTCTTTGCGTTGGATTTTGTGCATCGTTCGGCGCAATTCCAACGCCTTTAACTGTAACTGTGCGTTTTGACCAATCGACGGCGTTATTTATTTCAGCATAAACACTGCTTGAAATAATTGTAACTGCCACCAAAGCCGGTACGCACAATTGAAAATTTTTCATTACAAAAACCTGCCTTTCAAAAAAATTTCTGATGAGATTTTAATTTTATTTTTTTAAGATTGCATTAAAAATTTTTCAATCCAAGCCCAACGAACTCCACAATTTATCTACGCGCTTAATGACTTCGGCTGACATTTCAATTTCCGCAGGCCAGTCGCGTGTATGTCCTTCCGAAGCCCAAGTTTGTGTCGCGTCAATTCCCAACTTTGCGCCGAATTTTGGCATTGGCGAGGAATGATCCAAAACATCAAGCGGACCGTGCACAATTTCCAAGTCGTGTTCTGCATCAATATTATTAAAAACGCGCCACGCAACTTCCGACAAATTTTGAACATCAACATGCGCGTCCACAACAATTATCATCTTAACATTCATCATTTGCCCCATACCCCAAAGTGCGTGCATAACTTTTCTTGCGTGCATTGGGAAAGATTTTTTTATTGATACTATCACGCAGTTATGAAAGACGCCTTCGAAAGGCATATTTATATCAATAACTTCCGGCAACATTTGTTGCAGCAGCGGCAAGAAAATTCTTTCAGTCGCCTTTGCCATAAAACAATCTTCCATTGGCGGCTTACCAACAACTGTTGCGGCGTAAATTGGATTTTTTCTGTGTGTTATGCAGGTGACATGAAAAACAGGATAATCATCAGCCAGCGAATAATAGCCGGTGTGGTCGCCGAAAGGACCTTCGCGCCGGAGTTCATTAGTTTTAACATAACCTTCCAAAATAATTTCAGCAGTGGAAGGAACTTCCAAGTCAACAGTTTTGCATTTTACCAATTCAACCGACTTGTGACGCAAAAAACCTGCAAAAACCATTTCATCAACATCACGCGGCAGTGGCGCAGTTGCTGAATAAGTCACAACAGGATCTGTTCCAATCGCAACAGCACAATCAATTTTGTCATCAGAATCGCGGAAGTTTTCTGCGCCATTCTTGTGAATATGCCAATGCATACCTGTAGTTTTTGAATCAAATTTTTGCAGGCGATACATACCGACATTGCGCTTACCGGTTTTTGGATTTTTAGTAAAAACCAGTGGCAAAGTTACAAAAGCTCCGCCATCATCCGGCCAACATTTCAAGATTGGAATTTTATCTAAATTTACTTCAGTTTCAACAACTTCTTGACAGGGCGCGTTACGAACATATTTTGGAAAATTTATAGCCTTGTGTGCCGTGCCGAGAATTGAAAGTACGCTCAATCTATTTTTAAAGCTGACATATGGCAACTTCAAAATTTCGCGAATATCATTAGCCGCGTCATCTAATTTTTCTACACCAAGCGCAAGTGACATACGCTCATAACTGCCAAACATATTTATCAAAACCGGCATATCATAGCCTTTAACATTTTCAAAAAGCAACGCAACATTTTTTTTGTCTGTGAACTTTGAAACTCTGTCGGTAATTTCTGTAATTTCAAGTTCAACATCAACAGGCGTTGAAATGCGTTTTAGTAAATTTTTTTCTTCCAACGCAGAAATAAATTCGCGCAAATCTTTATAAGCCATATTAAGTTCTCCTCCGATTAAAAATTTCAATCATTATAACATAATAAAAAAAAATAGCACAGAAACAACAACAAATAAAAATTTTCTGTGCTATAATAAATTTACCAGTTAAGCGAAAAAAATTTTTTTACAGGGAGTGGTTTTTGATGAATCAGGAAATTGGTTTTAAGGACATGAGGGCTTTTTTTGCAATAGTTGAGGAAGGAAACATAAGCCACGCGGCGCAAAGATTAAATGTTGCACAACCTGCGCTAAGTCGGCAAATGAAACGCCTTGAGGAAAAGCTGAAGGTCAAGCTTTTTGAGCGTGGTTCAAGGCGAATCAGATTGACAGAAGCAGGGCGCGTTCTTTACAATCGCGTTGAAGGTATTTTAGGTATGGTTGAGGGCACTGTGCGCGAAATTACAGACATCGGACGCGGCGCAAATGGTCTGCTTAGAATCGGAACAATTACAACTTCCGGAGCAATGATTTTGCCACAACTGATTGATAATTTCCACAAAATCTATCCAAAAGTCACATTTGAAATTATCGAAGCTGAAGGCGCAAGAGTTTTGGAACTTTTAGACAATCACCTAATCGAAATTGCAATAACGCGCACTCAGGTTGACAACCTTGAGTATGAACTTTTAATTCTGCCGAATGAGCCACTTGTCATAGTTATGAACAAAAATGACGCTGTCGGCAAACAAGCTGATACTGTAAAGCTTTCTGAACTAAAACACAAGTCGATAATTATTCCACTGCGCTGGAAGTCCACTTTTGAAAATAATTGCCGCAATCTTGGTTTCGAACCGGAAATCATTTGCGTATCAGATAGCGTTGTTCAAGCTTTGCTCATGGCAAAAAAAAATCTCGGCGTAGCAATGATTCCAATTTCAAGCCAACAACTTATGACTGACGGCGATTTAATTTATAAGCGTTTAATCGACCCCGAAATTACAACGCATACTGTTGTATCTTGGCTGAAAAATCAAACACTGTCCACTGCGGCAAAAAATTTTGTAGAAATGTTCAAAAAAATGTTTCATGCGGAGGAATTGTAATGACTTTTGAAAAAATTTCTGTCGGCTTAAAAAATTCTGCCGAGTCGATTGTAACTGAATCTGACACTGCAAAATCAGTCGGTTCCGGCAGTTTGCAAGTTTTAGCTACGCCTAAAATGTTGGCGTTAATTGAAAAAGCTGCTTCAGATTTAGTTGAAAAAAATCTGCCTGACAATTTTACTTCAGTAGGAATTTTGCTGAATGTTTCTCACGATGCGCCTACACCTGTCGGGATGAAAATTTCTGCGTCGGCTGAGATTGTCGAAATTGACGGTCGCAAGATTATTTTTGAAGTTTCAGCAAGCGATGATGTCAGCAAAATTGCTCACGGTCGCCACGAAAGATTTATTGTCGAACGCGAAAAATTTCAAACTAAAGCAAATTCAAAACTAATCAAATAAAAAAATCCTCCACTTGGGAGGTTATTTTTTTTAAGCATTAACAAAATGCCCGACGCTGTTATCAAACTTCCAAGCAGTTTGATTTTCGCCCTCACTTATCAAGAAAGTTTGCCCTGAATTGTTTGCAGTTAAACTGTCGCCACTTGTAAATTTTAAAACTATATTGTTAGCGTCAGAT
>CAJOPJ010000045.1 GCA_905236325.1 uncultured Selenomonadaceae bacterium | reverse complement strand
TGAATTTGCTTACAATGAAAATGGCGAATGGTTCTATGACTATCGCAAACTTAAAGACGGCAAAGAAAAAGATCCTAACGGCAAACGCCTTAGCGCAAAAGAACAAATCGACTTCCTCGAAGAACTCATCACCAAATATCCGATTGACTCAATCGAAGATGGTCTTGATGAAAATGACTGGGATAACTGGGTTGAACTTACAAAACGCATTGGCGATCGTTGCCAGCTTGTCGGCGACGACCTGTTTGTTACAAATACCAAATTCCTCGAAAAAGGCATCAAGATGGGCGCGGCAAATGCTATCCTCATCAAAGTCAATCAGATTGGATCGCTCACAGAGACTCTTGAAGCTATCGAAATGGCACATCGCCATGGCTATACGACTGTTACTTCTCACCGTTCCGGCGAGACCGAAGACGCAACTATTGCGGACATCGCAGTTGCAACAAACAGCGGGCAAATCAAGACCGGTTCAATGAGCCGCACTGACCGCATGGCTAAATACAACCAGCTTATCCGCATTGAGGAAGAACTCGGCAAAAATGCTGTTTATCAGCGCGCACCACTCCTCAACAAATCTTTCGGACGTTAATCACCCCTCAAGCTTAGACTTGCTTAGTCAAAAGCCTGAAATAATTAAATCCCGACCCGCAAGGTTGGGATTTTTAATTTGCAAGTAATTCTCTGTGCAATGTCAAAAAAAAAATCCGCACGACGGCGGAATAAAAAATTTTCAGCTTAAAGTGTAAATTGTTTTTGATTGCCAAGTTTCGCCGGCTTTTAAAATCGGCTTATCGAAGTTTGGCAGGTTAATTGCATTTGGATAAAATTGCGACTCAAGCGCAAAGCCTGTGCGATTTAAAATTTCCGCGCCGCCTTTACCTGTCGGATTTCCTGAAAGCCAATTACCTGCATAAAATTGCAGTCCGGGCATTTCGGTTTCAACAGTCAATTTAATTTTTGAATTTGAACTTTCAGCTTGCGCAACTTTTTTCAGTTCTCCAATTTTTCCGACGCAATAATTGTGGTCGTAGCCGTGGCCGAAATTAAGTTCATCAAAATCAGCGTCGATATGTTCGCCAATTTTTGTAAGTTTGCGCAAATCCATTGGCGTATTTTTGACTGATAAAATTCTGCCGTCCGGAACAGATTCTGAATTTGCCCAAGTGTAACTGTCTGCAAAAATCTGAATTTTTTGATTGAGTATATCGCCGCTGCCGAAGCCGTCCAAATTAAAATATGCATGGTTAGTCAAATTGCAAAGTGTGTCTGCGTCGGAAGTTGCGGAGTAGGAAATTTCAAGTGCATTGTTGTCAGTCAAATTGTAAATTACCTGCGCTTTGAAGTTGCCTGGATAGCCGCCTTCGCCGTCGGGACTTTCAATTGATAATTTCAAGCCTGCGTCAGTAATTTCAGCTGACCAGATTTTTTTTTCAAAACCATTAAAGCCTCCATGCAGATGATTTTTTTCTGCGTCATTTTTGTCAATGTTGTAAGTTTTGCCGTTCAGTTCAAATTTTGCGCCGCCGATTCTGTTTGCACAACGACCGACAACTGCGCCAATGTAGGCTTGATCTTTTTGATAATTTTCAATGCTGTCATAACCAAGCAGAACATCAACGCCTTTAAAAATCCAACTTTGGAGTCTTGCGCCATAAGTGATAATTTTTGCCATTGTGCCGGCTGAATTTTTCATTTCGTACAAATCAACAATTTTGCCTTCGGAAGTTTTTCCAAATTCAGTTTTTGTAATTTCCATAATAAAACCTCCAAATCAATTTGTGCGCTGAACATTTTCGCCATAAATAGTTTTCCAATCATCGCGCATTGAAATTGTGTGCCAGCCGCTGCGTTCGGCAAGTTGTTTTGCGCTTTCAGCTTTATAACTGTTGCCAAGTTCGCGGTTCAAGTCGTCGCACAAAATCATAAATGACATTGATTTATGTCTATTATTGTGTGCGGTGTAGTTCAGCATTGCCGCGTCGCCACTTGAATTACCAAAAGCCAAGACAGGTTGCTTACCGATTTCGCGCACGATTGCAGAAACTTTGTTCATCTTGAGATTTTTAATAACAAACTGTCCGCGAACAATATAATCATCCGCCGTGAAAGTGTAGTCTAAGCCGTCCTTGTCGCCTTGATCTGAAGCTAAGACCGCAATGTCCGTGCCGATAATTTGATTTTCAGGCAAATCCAACAAGTCGCAAACCAAAAGTCTGACAAGTTCGCGCTCAGAACCTGTAACGACATAGACTTTAAAATCATTCGCCTGCAGGTATTTTATAACTTCGACCATTGGGAGATAAAAAGCCTCGCCCCAGCGCAAATTGCTGAGTCCTTGCACCGGCGTTTTAATAAAATTATTTACATAATCAGCATATTCAGGAAAAGTCATTCCGGCAAAAACTGAGGATTGATGCGGCGCACTTGAACCTAAATTGTCGGCGGAAGATTTATCGCGCAACCAATTTTCCAAATCTTGTGCAAAGGCTCTGTCACTGGCATTTGCAGTGTAATTTTCATCATGCAAGGCGCGTTCCAAAAAAAGCATATGGTCAAGATAGTAAGGCGCAGTTTCGCAAAGGAAAGTTCCGTCCATATCGAAAACTGCGATTCTGTCTTCAACAGGAATAAAATTTTGACTGCGTTTGTTTGTGATGTCTTTTATGTAGTTGACAAGTTCGGCTTTGATTGCAGAATTTTTTTCCCAGTACTTGAAGTTTGCACTGCGCGAAATTTTTATTTGTGAAATTTCTTCACGCGTCGCAGCTTGAGTATCCGAAGCTGCAAAGCTGCCAAATGTCACCATTGCGGCTAAAACTGTCGCTAAAACTTTTTTATACATAACCACAATTCCTCCAAATTATTTTCCTACAAAATCATTTTGCTATAAATATTTTTTCAATCATTGCGCATTGAAATTATATTCCAAGCGTGGCTGTCAGCTTTTGATTTAGATTACCTTCCGAGATAAGTTACAGGAAATGTAAAGTAAGTGTCGGGGTATGGTTCATTTTCAAGCGTGAAGTGCCACCATTCAGTAGCCAGTGGTCTGAAGCCATGCTTAATCATAACTTTGCGCAGATAGTTTCGATTTTTAATTTGTTGGCGCGTAAGATTTTCTGTGTAGTCGGGGTGCGAAAGTTCGCCAAAATAATCGAAAGTGCCGCCCATGTCAACTTCCTTGCCTGTACGCATATCGAACAAAGTTAAATCAACTGTTGAGCCGCGACTGTGACCGGATTTTGCGTCAATGTAGCCTTCCGAAAACAAATTTTGCTTATCGACTTTTGGATAAAAATATTTGCGCATTTTTTTGTCGGAAAGATTTTCAGCCCAGCGCACAAAATGATCTACTGCCATTTGCGGACGGTATGCGTCATAAATTTTCAGTCTGTAGCCGTGACGCATAACTTCGTCCGAAACAGCTTTTAAAGCCTCAGCAGCTTCGCGCGTCATAAGTGCGCAGGGAACTTCATAGCCATCGATTCTTTCGCCAACAAAATTGTAAGTTGAGTAGTAGCGAATTTCTTGAATGATATCCGGCGCAACATCAGCCAAAACTACAAAGCCGGAACTGTCATTCGGCGAAACTGCTTGAGTAGTTCCAAAATTGCCTAGCGCAAAAGTCAAAGCAAAAACTACTGCAAAAAAAATTTTCTTCATATAAACAACCTCCTAAAAAGTTTTCAGAAAAAATTTCTGCGCAAAAAAATTTTTCCCTGCAATAAAAAAAATCCCGACCGCAGTCAGGATTATATTTTTGCAAAATTATTTTTCAAATACCCACAGGTAAGCCGCAAAGTCAGTGTCGATTTTTTCAATCGCGATACCTGCGTTCATCAGTTCGTCGCCGCCGAAAGTTTTTTCTTCAAAATTGACAATTTGTTTGCCGCCATCCACGCTAAGTTTTTTTGGCGGAAGATATTTTTTCAGTGTGTAATTTTTATTGGCATCCAATCCTGCCAACTTTAAAATTCTAACCGGCGCGGCTGCTTTTTGCAAAATTTTGAAGTACATAACAATCAGCCTGTTATCGTCCTCAAACTGCCAAGCATATTCATTTCCTTCGTAAGCCGCAGTCAAAAGCCTTGTAAACTTACCAAATTGAATTGTTGAGCGGATTTCTTTATAAAGTTTGACATAATCGCGCACTTCAGATTTTTCGGTGTCAGTAAATTTTGTAATGTCAAGTTCAAAGCCATAAGTTCCTGCGTAAGCGACAAAGTTGCGCATTTGGAAAGTTGTCATTCTGCCAACTTGGTGGTTTGGCGTGACTGAAACATGTGCACCTTGCGTGACGATCGGGAATGCTAAACCTGTGCCGGCTTGAATTGAAAGTCTGCAAACTGCGTCGCTGTTATCGGAAGTCCAAGTTTGTGGCATATAATACAAAAATCCTGCGTCAAATCTTCCGCCGCCGCCGGAGCAATTTTCAAACAAAATGTTTGGAAATTCTGCAGTCAATTTTTCCCACATACCATACAAGCCAAGCATATATCTGTGCTGAGTTTCAAATTGTCTGTCGGCAGGAAGTGTAGGGCTGAAAGCCTCTGTCATGTGGCGGTTCATATCGACTTTGACATAATCAATCGGTGCACTTGAAAAAACTTTGCGCATTGCGTCGGTTATGTAATCCACAACTTCGGCGCGTGAAAAATCTAAAATCAACTGGTGACGACCGAAACTTGTTTTGTAGTTTGGCGCGTGCAAAATCCAGTCAGGGTGCGCACGGAAAAGTTCACTGTCTTCATTTGTCATTTCAGGTTCAACCCAGATACCAAATTTTAAGCCGCGCTTGTGAACTTCATCAACCAAAAATTGCAAACCGTGTGGAATTTTTTTAGTATTCAGGAACCAATCGCCAAGTGAACTGTTATCATCATTACGCTTGCCAAACCAGCCGTCGTCCAAAACCAAAAGTTCAAGACCTAAATCTTTCGCACAATCAGCCAACGCCAGCAATTTATTTTCATCAAAGTCAAAATAAGTTGCCTCCCAATTGTTAATCAAAATCGGGCGAACATCATTTTTAAATTTACTGCGAATTAAATGTTTTTGGAAAAAATTGTGGAAACCTTGCGACAAACCGTTCAAGCCTTCGGCAGAAAAATTCAACGCAACTTCAGGTGTTTGAAAATCTTCGCCCGGCTCAAGTTTCCAGCTGAAAGTTTCAGGATTTAAGCCGACGACCAATCTTGTCGTGCCGAACTGTTCAGCTTCGACTTTAATTGCGAAACTGCCGCTGTAAATGAAACTTGCCGCATAAACTTCGCCTGTAAACTCTGTAGTTTCAGGACGCACCAATGCTACAAATGGCGACTGTTGATGCGAACTTGCACCACGCGCTGAAGAAATTTCAAAAATGCCGCGCTGAAGTTTATGACGCTGAATTGTACGCTCTGCCGCGTGTCCGCCATACAAATTTATAATGTCAAAGTCGTTGTCATTGAAGTCGATTGACGCGCTTGAAGCGTGGCGAATTTTTATCGCCTTGTCAGAAATGTTGATAAATTTTGCGCTACGAATTAAGACAGGCGAATCTTCAAAAACTGTGTAGTAAAGTTTGACTGCAAAATTTTTGTTCAGATCTTCAAGTTCAATTTCAAGCGTCTGACTTTCGCCAAAACTTGCCGGCAAATTTTTCAACGCAGGTTTGCTGTCCAAAATTTTGTAGGCTTTGTAGTTCAATTCGGAAATATTTGTGCCATTTTCAAGCTCGACGCGATAGGCAGGAATCCTAAAATCTGTATGACCTTGCACAGGGTATTCTTGCGGCAGTACATCCAGCGAAAATGTACGCTCATTCGGAAAAGTCGCCAACTGCCCACTGAAACCGCGATCAATTTTCTGCAATGGTATTGAGTCATGGAAAAATTTAATCGGCTTGCCCCAGTATCTGTGCATTAAATGCTTTTCCTTCGCAATATCCATGACATAGCTGAAAAATTTGTTGCTCAGGTGGAATTGTTGATTTTCAAACTTAATCATCAGTTAAACTCCCTTCACGAAAAATTCAAAATGCATATCGCCATTAAAAATTTTGTATTCGTCAAGCACAGGACTGCCCCAACTATCATCACCACCAACGCCACAATTTTGCTTGCAGATTTTTAAATAGGTGTATTTATGCGGTGGCAGTTCTTCTTGATGACGCGCAGTTTCAAGTTGTTCAGGATTGTAAGGCAAGGCTGAAACTTCAAAAGGTTTGCCGAAAAATTTAAGTCCGCGTCCGCGTTCATCTGTAACTAAAATTTTTCTCACTCCGCAATGATTGCCCATTTCTTGCGGCATTAAGTAAGGCTCGACCTCCGCAAAAATATCTGACTCAAACAAACCAAGTCTTGCGCCTTCAAGTCTATCAGTATAATTGTCTTTCGGTCCTAAGCCGTAGAATTTAATTTTTTTACATTCTTTTGGAATCGTGAACAGCATACCAAATGCAGGAAGTTCAGGCATACCTTCGACTTTTTTATAGTCTTCGCTGACTTTCACAGTTCCGCAAGGATTGACTTTGTAAGTTATCGTGACAGGAACTTTCGGCGCACTTTGCAGTTCATAAGTAAATCTGACTTCGACACTGTCAGCCGTGAACTCGCCGCTATAACCATTGCCCCAGTATCTGTTAACTGCAACAAAATCTTTGTCATCAGCACGATACTCAATCTTGACGCATTTTTTGTATAGGCTTGCAAGTTTCCACTGCGCGTCCGCCATATACTGACCATTACCTAAGTCATTATCAACAGGCGCACGCCAAAAACTTGGTGCAGGGAAATTTGAAATGTATTCAACGCCATTGTATTTGTAACTTGTCAAACTACCTGCGCCGCTACTGAAGATAACTTCAAAGCCGTCGCCTTGAACGCCAAAATTAACTTCGCTTTGAACGACGCGCAGTTTTTTGTTTGAATGTAAATGCTGAACCGGCTGATAAAAATCTTTCTTACCAAGCCAAGCAGAAATTTCAGATTCGGTTTGTGATTTATTGAATACAAATTGTCCAAAAGCAATTTCAAAACCTGCGTCCGCCCAAAGTTTATTTTCCTTCAGCAAAAGCGACGCAGTTAAAACATATTCGCCCGCGCCGTAAGCAGGAAGTTCAACTTTAATTTCGCCGGTTGAGCCTGCAGGAATGTCGGGCGCATCGCAAGTTTTTGTCCAAACTTCCACGCCTTCAACAAGCAAGCTAAGTTTCAGCGCATATTCATTCACATTGCTGAACAGCGATTTATTGATAATCTTGACTGAATTTTCACTCGGCTGAAGTTCAAAATTCTGGTAAACAAATTTAACTTCCTGAAGTTTAGTTGTCGGCGTGTGGTCTGCAAAAAATAATCCGTCGCCGCTGAAGTGATAGTCGCTTGGTCTGTCGCCAAAGTCGCCGCCATATTTTAAGCCATACTCAGTCATAATAGCTTGGTCGGCAAAGTCCCAGACAAAGCCGCCTTGATAAAGTTCATCTTCTTCAGTCAACTTTGCGTATTTAGAAATACCGCCGCAACTGTTGCCCATTGCGTGGGAATATTCACAGCAGACAAAAGGCTTGTCGCGGTGTTCGGCAAGGAATTTTTTAATATTCGCAACAGTTGTGTACATTTGACTTTCAAAATCTGAAGTAGCATTAAATCTTCTGTCCCAGAAAATGCTTTCATAGTGAACAAGGCGGCTGGGATCGCGACGCTTGAAAAATTCATGCATTTCAAAAATATTTTTGCCGCCGCAAGATTCATTGCCGCAAGACCAAATCAAAATTGCAGGGTGGTTTTTGTCGCGTTCAAGCATATTTTTTGCTCTGTCCAAAACAGCCTCAAGCCATTTTGGATTATCGCCCGGCACTGTGTTTTCATCACAAAAACAGCCGCCATTTTTCATCCAACTGCCGTGCGTTTCAAGGTTTGTTTCATCAATCATGTACAAGCCATACAAATCGCAAAGTTCATAAAGGCGCGTCGGATTAGGATAATGTGAAGTTCTGATTGCGTTGATGTTGTGACGCTTTATGTTGATAATGTCGCGCTCTAAGTCAGCAGGATTACAAGCGCGTCCGTTGTAGCAGTCGAACTCATGGCGATTTACGCCTTTAAAGACAATGCGTTTGCCATTGACTTTCATAATGTTGCCGTCCATTTTAAATTCACGGAAACCGATAGTTTGCGGAATAATTTCGACAATCGCGCCTGCAGAATTTTTTACAACAAAAAGCGCACGGTACAGATTTGGATGCTCCGCGCTCCACAAGTCAACATTTTTAAGTTCAAAATCAAAATTAAATTCCTTGCCGCCGAAAGTTTTTGTCTCCTCAAGTACGCAAGAATTATTTTTGTCGAACAATTTAAATTCAACAACTTTTTCAGCGTCGGAGTTCCAGCGCGTTTCAATTTTCAAACTGCCGTCGGAGTAATTGTTAATCGGTGCGGCGTGCACGAAAATATCCTCAAGATGAAGTTCAGGTTTTGTGTACAAAATGACATCGCGGAAAATGCCGCTAAAACGCCAAAAATCTTGATCCTCAAGCCAACTGCCGGAAGTGTATCTGTAAACCGCAACAGCCAATTTATTTTCGCCGGCTTTAATGTAAGGCGTTAAGTCAAAATCTGATGGCGTAAAACTGTCTTCGCTGTAGCCAACATAATTGCCGTTCAACCAAATTGAAATTCCACTTTCTGCGCCTTGAAAACTTACAAAACAATTTTTCCAATCGCTCGGCGCGTCAAAATATTTTACATAGCAAGCAACAGGATTGTCGCGGCTTGGAATTTCGCCTTGATGAATGACTTCGTGCCCGTCCCAAGGATAAGGCGTGTTTGTGTAGTGCGGCTTACCAAAACCTTCAAGCTGAATATGCGCAGGCACGCGAATTGTCTGCCAGTCGTGACAATCAAAATCTGCTGACTCAAAGCCGTGCGGAATCAGTTGCAAAGTTGGCGCATAAGCAAAATTCCACAAGCCACTCAATGAACGCACAAAATTTGTCTGTCCGCTTGCCAGTTCATTGAATGACGCAAAAAATTTGTGGTCGGAATGTGCCGGCAATCTGTTTTCTTGGAAAAATTCCGGATTCGCCAATTTTGTTACATCAAAAGCCATAAAAAAATTCCCCCTAACTTGAAAAAAATTTCTAATAATTCACAAAATAATTCTAGCAGAAAAAATTTTTTAATCAATGACAAAAAAAATTTTTTAGCACTTCAAAATAAAAAACTTATGCGTTATAATACTTTGGAATGTGAATTTATTTTTTAGTTATCAGGAGGAATTTTTAATTGACAGATTATGTGATAACAATTAAAGGCGGCGGAAAAAGTCGCGAAATAAAATTATCGCCCGGCTTTTTTAAGTTCGGAATTTTTTCAGTTGTGCTAAGTTCAATTTTATTTGTAGGCGCGTGTGGCTATTCAGTTTACAGCGCACTTTATAAGCAAAGTAACGCAGATTCAGTTTCCGAAGTTCAACAGGCAAATGAAATTCAGCAGGAACAGCTTTTAACAATTTCAAAAAAAGCTGACGCAATGGACGCAACTTTGCAAGATTTGGCAAGGCAGGAAGAATCACTGCGACTTCAAGCAGGCTTAAAGCCGCCGAAGTCAGATACTCCTGAAGTTGAAACTACAGAAACTCCGGCTGAAGAAAATCAACACACAGGTCAAGGCGGTCCAATCACAGAACTTGAAATTGCAAATGTTGCCGAAGCTTTGGATATGCTTGAACAACGCGCAAAAATCCGCAAGGAAAGTCTTGACGCATTTCAAGCTGAACTTGTTGCACTTCATCAATCTTGGATAAATGTTGCACCTTCAACTTCAACAGGCAGTTCAAATTCCTACCCCAGCGAAACTTGGTTGCCACAAAATACAAATCCAATGCCAAACTTCAGTCGCCCTGCAGTAAATTCTGTGCCAAGTACTTCGCCTAATATTGATTGGAGCCAATTTCAAGGCAACGCTGCAGCAGATGCAAATATTCCTTCAATTTGGCCGGCAACAGGCGTTGTAACTTCGCCTTATGGCTTGCGTTGGGGCGGAACTGATTTTCACCCCGGAATGGATATTGCCAATGATCTCGGCACGCCGATTGTTGCAACTGCTGACGGCATGGTTGAATTTGCAGGTTGGAATTCCGGCGGCTATGGCAATATGGTTGATATCAATCACGGCAATGGAATTATGACGCGCTATGGTCATGCTCAGCAGGTTTTGGTTTCTGTCGGTCAAAGCGTACGTCGCGGACAAATTATTGCTTACATGGGTTCGACAGGCTTTAGTACAGGTCCTCATGTTCATTATGAAATTCATGTTGACGGTCAAAAAGTCAATCCAATAAACTACCTGTAATGGAGGAAAAGTTATGAAAAATTTCATTGAACTTATCGAACGTATTCACCGCGAAAGATTCAGCGTTGTTATGAACAAAGTTGTTGCTGAAAAAATTCCTGCCACATTTATGTCACTTGCGCCGCTTGATACTGCAATTCAAACTGTAAAAAATCTCCGCGCACAAAATTTAAATATCACAAATTTAATTACTCCTATCCCCCCCCCCCCC
>CAJOPJ010000044.1 GCA_905236325.1 uncultured Selenomonadaceae bacterium | reverse complement strand
TTATGAATATTTCTGAGATTTTGAATCAGCCTATTGATAGATATTTAAAATTTTTTTCAGATAAAAGACAAAAAAATATTCTGCGCAATAAGTTCAATGCGGATCGCAATCGAACTGTTTGGGCAGAACTTTTGTTACGTTATTCAATCAGTAAAAAATTTTCCGTGCCTTTTGAAAAAATTCTTGTAGACAGAGATGAAAGCGGCAAACCTTTTTTAATCGGAAATTTTTTGGAAATAAGTTTATCGCACAGCGGAAATTGGGTTGCGTGCAGTTTTGGAAAAAATCCTAACGGCGTTGATGTTGAAACAGATGCTTCTGACGCTTTGGAAATTGCAAAAAATTTTTTCACGCCGGAAGAATATAAAACTTTGTGCGCTTTGAATGAGGAAGAAAGAAATTTGCAATTTTTAAAATTTTGGACATTAAAAGAAAGTCGGTTTAAATGCGTCGGAGATATAAATTACAGCAAAAATTTATCAGAGCGAAATTTTTTGTTGAGTGACGGAGCGATTGTCGGTCTTTCATATTTGAAGTGAAAGATTTATTTTTTTAACAGAAATATTACAGCAACTAAGGAAGTTGTAAATGTTGCGACCGGAAGCGAAAACCAAATTGAATTTGTGCCGAAAATTTCAGGCAAAACCAACACAGCAAGTATCGGCATTATCAAGGACTGAAGGAAGGCGATGCAAGCTGACAAAAAACTTTTTTCAAGTCCTGTAAAATACGCCGAAGTGAAAATGTTAAAGCCATAAAGTAAAAACATCAATGAACAAGTTTGCAATACCGTGACAGTCAAATTGAAAGTTTCAACGTCGTAACCAACATAAAAATTTGCAATTTCTTCCGAAAGCAAAATTCCAGCCGCTGCCAAAATTACTCCAAGTGTAAGCGTCAAAATTATATTGTTTCGACGCAGACTTTTTATTTCAGAAAAATTTTTCTTTCCGTGATTGTAGCCAATTAAAGTTATTGATGTTGCACTTATTGCGAAGAAAACTGACAGAAAAATTTCATTCACATAAGAATAAACGCCGAAAGCCACAACGCCGATTTCACCGATAAGTTTCATAAGTCGCAAATTAAAAACCAGTTCGACAATGTTTACTGAAACTGCGTCCACCATTTCGGATGAGCCGTTATAACAAATTTTTAAAAATTCTTTCGGTTTGAAAGTAAATTTTACAAAGTGAATACCTGAAGAATTTGGACGCGTAAAGTAGCCAAGCGTTATGAGCGTAAAAGTTGACATTCCCAGACCTGTTGCCAGCGCAGCTCCTTCAATTTCAAAACCAAATTGCACAATTAACAACCAATCGAAGAAAACAATAACTAAACCTTCCAAGACTGACAGCCGAAAGCCTATTACAGGTTTTTCTGCCGCAATCCACAAACTTTGAAATGCGGTGCTTATCAACATACACGGCAAAAAGCAAAGTAATATATCTCCAAATTTTAAGCAGTAAGGTATCAATTCATCAGACGCGCCGATTAACTTTAAAATTTCAGGCAGAAAAAAATATATCATCGCACTGACAACAAGAACGCCGATTAAAAGCGCAGCAATTAACATTGTGAAACATTCACGCGCTACAGAAATATTTTCTTCGCCTTTCAGCTTCGCAATAATCGCGCTGCCGCATTCACCAATCATAAAACCTAGTGCAACAAGAAGCATTATGAGTGGAAAAACTAAACTCACGGCGGCAAATGGCATAACGCCTAAAAAGTTTGAAACAAAATAGCCGTCAATCATTTGAAATGACGTTATCGCCAACATTGTTCCAATATTCGGCAGGGCGTAAAGCAAGATTTTTTTACATGTGAAATGTTCGTCCAAACTTAAAGCCATATCTTTTTACTTTCTCAATTTTTATTCACCAAAATTTTCAGGTGGCGAACGAAAATATCCAAAAACTTTTTAATGCTGTCATCTTTGTAAGCCGCACGCTGATATTCAAGAACGATATTAACTGCGCCGTCCGACTCAGTGAGATAAATGTCAACGTGTCCCGCAGTCGCTTTTTTATCGCTTATCAAAGGAATTTCAACAGGCTCAAAACCTCTCAGCACATCCGCATCTCCCAAGTCTGAAACGTAATTTATCAAAAGAGCATCGCTCAAAGCAACATTATTTTCCGAAATGTAATCGCAAATACTGTTGGCGAAACTGTTTGTAACCTGCCTGTTGACTTCCTGTAAAAGCTGTTCAATGTTCGAATAATTTTCCAGTTCGACTGCAATCGGCAAAATTTTGAACATAAGCCCTACTGTATCCCAGTGATATTCTTCAGTCCTGTTACTGCTCAAAAAATCAACGTGAATTGCAGACTTCAAGGAATAATCACGCAAAGCCAAAATTGCTGCAGTTACTGCCAAAACATTTTTTGAAAATCCTAAACGCTTTTCAGCCGCCGCCATTTTTTCTGTAGAAATTTCAGGATTAACATCAACTTCACCATACTGCGGCTCCCAAGAGTTATAATCAGGTTCAGGAAATTTGCACCAATTTTTTTCGCCAAGAATATTTTGAAAATATTTTTTCGCTGCGAGATATTCTTCGGAATTTAATTTCTCATACTCTTTCAAAAGGTAAGTATAATAATAATCCTTGCCGATTTCTTCGTCGTGATACGCTTTTGAAATGTCCTCAAGCAAAATCCCAAGCGATGTGCCATCAGAAATTATATGGTGCATATCAAGGAAAAGATAAAGCGTTTCGGCACATTTAAAAATTTTTGTTCTGAAAAGCGGTTTGCGGAATATTGCAAAAGGTTTTAACAAAGTGCGAGAAAGTTTTTCCGCGTCGTTCGGCTGAATTTCCACAATTTCAACGTCTGACAAAATAGACGGCTCAATTTTTTGAATGATTGTTCCCTCGTCATTAAAATCGAAAATTGAATAAAGTGCCGGGTGCTGACGAATAACTTTTTCGACTGCCTCAGCCAAATTTTTCGCGTCAAGTTTTGCATC
>CAJOPJ010000043.1 GCA_905236325.1 uncultured Selenomonadaceae bacterium | reverse complement strand
CGACAAATTTTTCTTGATATTTTTTGCGTGTCTTGAGCGACTGGTGGAAAGCTTCTTCAAAATTGCCGAGTGGGTGGTCGTTCAAAATTTTTTGTTCAAGATCAAAGCTGAAGGTTGAACCTTTGCCATAAACGCTCTCAACCACAAGCTGAGTACCCATCATATTCAGCAGGCGTTGCGTAATGTTCATACCAAGACCTGTGCCTTCAATATTGCGATTGCGTTTTTCCTCAATGCGTTCAAATGCGCTGTACAGCTTTTTAATATCTTCCTGCTTAATGCCGATACCTGTATCTTTAATGCTGAAGTGCAGTTTAATTTTGTCTTCAGATAAACGCCTGCCGTTGACAGTCAAAGTTACAGAGCCTTTTTCGGTGTACTTGACAGCGTTAGTCAAAATATTTGTCACAATCTGCTTGAGTCGAATTTCATCGCCAAACAAGTCACTTGGCAAGGCAGGATCTGCATTGATTTTGAAGGTCAAGCCTTTTTTCTCGGCGCGTGTATGAATCATATTTACCAAGTCGTTCAAAAGCGAACTGAAACTGTATTCGACATTGATAATTTCCATTTTGCCGGCTTCGATTTTTGAAAAGTCCAAAATGTCATTAACAAGACCAAGCAAAGTATTTGATGCCGTGCGAATATTTTCTGCGTATTCAATAATGTTTGGAGCGACAGCCTCGCGCAGAATCATTTCATTCATGCCCAAGATTGCGTTAATAGGCGTGCGGATTTCGTGCGACATATTGCTTAAAAATTGCGTTTTGGCTTTGCTTGCTGATTCGGCTGCTAAGGCAGCTTCTTTCAGATTTTGATTTGTTTCATTCAGGTCGGTTGAAATTGCTTCCAAAAACGCAGCCAATCTTTTGGCTAATGGAGTAGTCGGCGTGTGAAAGGTTTTTTCGCGTTGTTGCTTATTGAATACTGAATATGGCAGACCATCGCCTTCACGCATACCTGCCACAACAAAACTTGTTGCTACCTGTCCGCCGGCGCCATGATGTTTATAAAGTTCACCGCCGGCAAAGCACAGCATGTTTTGTTCGCTTATGCGCATAAAGTCTTTAATTTCGCGTCGTGAATCGCCGCCTAAAAAAACTGTACGCGCACCGCAAACATAACTGAACAAGGCTTGCGGTTGAAATAAGCGCATACGCTCGCTTGAAGCCCAAGTTTCTTTCAAAATTTCTTCAGGATTGCCATAGCTCAATCTGATAATTTCGCCCTGCTTAACATCGCCTGTCATAAACAGTCTGCCTTCTTCGTCATATGCCGCCGCAACACGCGACGCAGGCAATCCGCCGCGATTTACTACAAATGGAAAGTCAAACACATTGAAAATTAAAAATTTATTCAAGTCAATGTTCAGATATTTTTTATAAATTTCAGCCGCAGGTACGCCATCAATTTTTGCAACGCCGTTAGTTCCGCGTGTTTCGGTTACAGTCATTTCCTTGCCAATGGACTTCCAACCAAAATTGTATTCAACTTTGACATTTAAATCCTCACCGCTGTAGGCAATTACAACACAGCCACATTTGTGAACGCGTTTTGCCGCTACATATTGGTTAGATTCGCCGATTGAAAACGCCGTCAACGACTTGTGAAATGTGGCTGCAGCCCGCAAAAAGTTGTTAGCAGCGTTCTTTTCGGTAATAGGTGAATCGGTTGCTCCGGCTTCCGCACCAAAAAATGGCACTTCCTCAAGTCCCCGTGTGAGCGTTTCAAAGAACAGCGCGACGCGTTCTTTGTTTCCGGAGTTCAATACTTCCACGCCTTTTAAGTTTGGTATGTTTTTTAATTTTTCATTCAGTTCGCGCGAAGTTTCTACTAAATTGTCTATTTCTTCCATGTCTACTTCAAAGACTTCAAATTTTGCCGATTCAAAATAACAGACGCTCAGTGAAACATAAACATCAAAAACTTCATCAAGCTTTCTTGCCCAATATGGCATTCCGCTTTCAAACTGTTTTTGTTCTATCATTTTCTTGGCAATAAAGTTTGTCATTGATATTCCGACGACTTCTGCTTTTGGCAAATGTGTTTTAAGCTGGCTGTACATATTTTTGATATCTTCGTCACTGAGTTGCAGGCTCATTACCTTAATTAAAACTTCGCTACAGTTTATGTAGTCGTTGGTGTTTTTTATTTCCTCTATCAATTCTGAAAATCTTTCACTATCATTTATTTTATAGGTAAACTGTTTCATCAACTTCACTTCCTTGACAGAAATTATAGCAGACGCAAAAAAAAAAATCACCTGTTATAGGCGATAAAGTAAAAAAATTTACTGCAGGAAAACGACATTCAAATCATCTAAAAATTTACTGCTTTGATTTTCAAGCAAAATTCTGTTTGAATCAGCAACACTGACCACAGGATTGCTGTTGAAGTTATCCAAGCTGATTGCGCGAACGACGATAGGATTATTTCCTGCTCGGCTTAAATCGCCCGAAGCATCGGTATAAGCAGCCATACCAAGTTCAATAACTTTGTCATAATCCAAGTTTTGATGACCATAAATTGATTCTGCATTTGCATTTTTAATAACCGGCGACATAACCGGCTGAAGATTAAGTCCGCGACAATCCACAATCAAACCTGTATAGTCGCCTTCTGCAGAATAATTTGTAGTTTGTTGATTAGATTGATTAGGAGTTTGAATTTGCGGAGTCGGTTGAGTTTGAATTTGCGGAGTTTGAGTTTGAATTTGCGGAGTTTGAGTTTG
>CAJOPJ010000042.1 GCA_905236325.1 uncultured Selenomonadaceae bacterium | reverse complement strand
TGCGTGAGGACTTTCTTTCATAATTGTAGAACTCGGTCCGAAACCTGTTTGCATATCTCGGAGTGCGTCAAGTTTTGTTAAAACAACTGCTGCATGAGCTTCAATCCTTTTGCCGGGCGAAATGTTACAACTTTGCCTGATATAATTTGCAAGTGAATTTGCCATGCTGACCATATTTGCCGGCGCACTTGTTTGTCTTTCTGTCGCCATTGACGCATTTAAAATATTAAAATCAATTTCGCCGCGAACACCGGAAAGTAGCAGTGGATCGAACATAATTAAAAGCATATTTGCGCCGGAAATATATCTTGCGATAGCCGCGTCAGCCGCCGTGTAGCCGATATGTTCGCAATCTTCGCCTGCGCCGTCATAAATTGTCAATGCACAGGTTGAAACTTTTTCGGCATTTGTTGAATTGTCCAAAAGCGTCCAAAGTTGCGGTTTAGGGGCAATTCCCGACGCTGTGCCTTCCAAGCAATGGCGTTCTTCATAGACATTTTGTTCAAATTGTTGTGTGCGTTCAGTTGTATCAACATTCATTGCCTGAATTACCCATGGCAAGCCTGAATATTTCAGTTCGTGCAACATTGTAGTCAGATAGCTGGATTTTCCTGCGCCGGCAACGCCGATTGAACAAAAACTTAAAAAATTGTCATGGAACAAAATTTGCGGCGGCAGTTGTTCTCCGCAATATCGACATTCAACTTCGCGCACTGTCATGCCTTTATTTGCGCAAAAATTTCTGCGGCAAACAGGCAGTCGCCTTTTAAATCTGTCCATCAGCGTCAAATTTACTTCGTGTCGCCTGTCGTCAGTTGTCACACAATAAAATCTTAAATCTGTCAATTTTAATTTCCTAAGGCAGTACGGACAACGCGCCCCCGAACTCATCTTTTCACTTCCCAATAAAAATTTCTATCTGCTTATTAAACCTTGTAATTTTGTGACTGTCAAGTCTAAAAAATTTCTGCTATAATAACAAAAAATTTAACAGAGGTGAATTTTTTGCGTAACTTAACCGAAGTATCGCTGAAAAATAAATCTTTAGTTTGGTACTTCATAATCATAACTTTTATCGGCGGAATTTTTTCCTACTTTCAACTTGGACGCATGGAAGATCCAAAATTTACAATTCGGCAAATGATAGTTGCGGCTTATTGGCCGGGCGCGTCGGCTGAAGAAATGCAGGAACAAGTTACAGATAAAATTGAAAAAAAATTGCAAGATATTCCGGGACTTGACAATTTGCGAAGTGAAACTCGACCGGGCGTTACGACAATTTTTGTTGAACTTAGCGACCAACTGAACAATTCAGAAATTAGGCCAACTTGGCGCGATGTCAGAAATTTTTGTTCGGATATTACAGATTTGCCTGACGGCGTGCGGGGACCATTTTTTAATGACACTTTCGACGATGTTTTCGGCACAGTTTACGCAGTGACAGGCGACGGCTTCAGCTATGAAGAACTTCGACAAACTGCCGAATCAACGCGCAGATTGTTGCTTAATGTGCCTGATGTCAAAAAAATTGAAATTATCGGCGCACAGACTGAAAAAATTTTTGTCGAAGTCAATCGCGCAAAACTTTCCGAACTTGGTATCAGTCCGCAAATTATTTCAGACACACTCGCCGCACAAAATAAAATGATTCCTGCCGGTATGATTGAAACTGACGCTGAAAATATAAATCTGCGCGTCACAGGAATTTTTGATGACATTGAGGACATAAAAAATTTGCCAATTAACGCGAACGGCAAAATTTTCAGGCTGGGCGATATTGCTTCTGTTGAACTAAGATATTCTGAACCTGCAGAGCCTAAAATGTACTTTGACGGCAAGCCGGCGGTCGGAATTGCTGTTTCAATGACTGACGGCGGAAATATTTTGCAACTTGGCGAAAATTTAAAATCCACAGTCGCGCAAATTCAATCTGACTTGCCGCTCGGTCTTGAATTAAATCAAGTTTCCAATCAATCTGAAGTTGTTGAAGATTCAATCGGCGAATTTGTCGAAACTTTGATTTTGGCGATTGTGATTGTTTTGGCTGTAAGTTTTTTAAGTCTTGGTCTGCGTACAGGTTTGGTTGTTGCAGGTTGCATACCGCTTGTTTTGGCAGGAACTTTTTGCTTTATGTACATACTTGGAATTGATTTGCATAAAGTTTCGCTCGGCAGTCTGATAATTGCGTTGGGACTTTTGGTTGACGACGCAATTATCGCAGTCGAAATGATGAGCGTTCAACTTGAAAAAGGCTTATCAAGATTCGACGCGGCTTGCCACGCATTCAATGTCACAGCCAAGCCAATGCTGACAGGAACTTTGATAACCTGCGCAGGATTTATACCTGTCGCCTTCGCAAAAGGCATCGCGTCAGAATTTTGCAAAGATTTATTTTCAGTCGTTGGCATAGCGTTAATTTTGTCCTGGATAGTTTCGGTAATGGTTGCGCCGCTTTTTGGCACTTACATAATCAAAGTCGAAAAAAAATCCGACGCTGAAGTTTATCAAAGCAAATTTTATAAAATATTCCGCCGCGTACTTGAAAATTTTTTAACACACAGAAAAATTGTTTTAACAGGAACAGTCGCAATGTTTGCATTGACAATTTTTTCAGCAAAATTTTTAACGCAGGAATTTTTTCCGCCCTCAATGCGTCCTGAAATTATAATCAAAATGACTTTACCGGAAAATTTTTCAATTCAAGCGACTGAATCAACTGCAGAACGCTTTGCTAAGTTTTTAGATTCGCAAGCCGATGACTTGAAAAATTACGCTTACTATGTTGGGCGCGATACGCCGCGATTTGTTTTGACTGTCGATCCAAAAATCAGCGCAGATAATCTTGCAACTTTTGTTGTAACAGTCGATTCAGCCGAAAATCGCGACGCTGTTGCCAAAAAAATTAAATCTGAACTTGAAAATAATTTTCCTGAAGTTCAGCCGATAATTGCGTTTATTCAAACAGGACCGCCTGCCGATTATCCAATTATGTTGCGCGTCAGCGGTACTAAAATTGAAAAAGTTCAAGAACTTGCAAATTCTGTTGCTGAAAAAATTTCTGCAGATAAAAATATTACAAATGTTCACCTGAACTGGAATAAAAAATCCGGCGTTGTAAAAATTGAACTCGACCAAGACAAATTGCGTGCACTTGGCGTTTCAAGTCAAGCTGTCAAGTCAATGCTTTATACCGAAATTACCGGCGCGAAATCTTCAGAATTTTATACAGGCGACAGAACTATTGATATTGATTTGCGGCTTATTGCGGCGGACAGAAATAATCTTGCCGAACTGAAAAATTTGCCGATTTATCTAGGCGCGGCAGGTTATGTGCCGCTTGAACAAATTGCTAAAATTTCGCTCGACGCAGAATTTAATTTAATCAACCGCCGCAACTTGCAACCTACAATCACAGTTCAAGCAAATATTTTGTCAGGCACGGCGAACGATTCAACTACAAAAGCATTGTCTGCAATTTCGGAAATTGACTTGCCAATCGGCTACTCAATAGAATCCGGCGGCGATTTTGAACAATCTGCAAAGGCTTTAAAAAATTTAGTCGTTCCAATTCCGGCAGTTGTGTTTATAATTATGACGCTTTTAATGTTTCAACTGCGAAATGGCAAAGATATGATTTTAACTTTGCTGACTGCGCCTTTGGGAATAATTGGCGTAGTTTTTGCGCTGATAATTTTGCAAAGACCACTTGGTTTTGTTGCTGAACTTGGAATAATCGCACTAAGTGGAATGATAATTCGCAACTCAGTCATTTTGATTGACCAAATACAACAGCATTTGTCAGCCGGCGAAAAATTGCACGACGCAATAGTTGACAGCGCAGTTTTAAGATTTCGACCGATAATGTTGACTGCTGCAGCGGCGATTTTAGGAATGTTACCGCTAATGCCAAGCAGTTTTTGGGGACCATTGGCAGTAACAATTTCCGGCGGACTTTTGGTAGCGACGATATTAACTTTACTTGTTTTGCCGGTTATGTATGCAACAGTTGCAAATAAAAAATAATCCTCCGCGCGGAGGATTTTTTATTTTCTCAAAACATATTTTAAAACCAAATAGCCAACTTCATACAAAAGCATTACTGGAATTGCAACTGCAATTTGCGTTATAACATCAGGACTTGTGACCAATGCGCCTAATACAAATGAAAAGAAAAATACATAACGCCTGTACTTTGCTAAAAACGTGCTTGTTAAAATTCCAAGTTTGCCGAGTATGATTATCACCAGCGGCAATTCAAAGACAAAGCCGAATGGCAAAATAAACATCACAACAAAATCAATGTAACTTTGGAATGAGAGCAAAGTTTGCAATTCAGTTGCGTTTTCTTGCAAGCTGAATCCCATGAAGAACATTAAAGCCATTGGCAAAATCAGGAAGAACGCAAAAGCCATTCCGCAAAAAAATAAAATTACCGACGACGGAACTAAAATTCCAAGTATTGCGCGTTCGCCTTTGGTTAAGGCCGGCAAAAAAAATTGCCAAATATGGTAAAAAACAATCGGCAGGGCGATTAAAAATCCTGCAACAATGTCAATTTTCAGGTAAGTAAAAAAAGCCTCGCCAGGTTTCATGTAGTACAATTTTCCGACCGGCGAAGTTAAAAATTTTGTAATTTCGTCCAGAAAAAAATAAGCAACTGCACTGCCAAAAGCTACTGATAGCAGACTTTTTATCAGCCTAGAGCGCAGTTCTTCCAAATGTGCAGTCAGCGACATTGTGCCGTCATCTTCAGGCATTTCATCTTCAGGATTTTGCAATTTTTCTTCAGCAGAAGTCATTTTTTATCAGTTTCCGCATTCAAAGTTTTAGTTTCTGCTGAGGCATCTATAGTTGTATCATCGCCTTTGCCATTGTTTGCTTCTTTAAATTCGCGAATACTTTGACCAAGAGCCTTGCCAACGCCCGGCAATTTGCCGGGGCCGAAAACTACCAATCCAATAATCAAAATTAAAACCAATTCAGGTACGCCAATTCCAAACATAAAAAATATCTCCTTTCATTGATTTGCCAGAATTTTCTAAAGTCTAAAAAACTTTTTGCTAAATATAGCACATTAAAAATTATCAATCAAATTAAAAATTTCCCTGTAGGACTTGAACTTTACGCAATCAAGTTTTAAATCTTCGCCGCGCTGTTCAGCAAGAAACCAGAAAGGCTTAATTCCCAAACTTGCCGCGCCGACAATATCACGCTCAGGACTGTCGCCGAAGTAGGCAGTTTCATTGGGTTCAACATTTAATTTTTTCAGCGCGAGATTAAACATTGCCGGCGAAGGTTTTTCTTGACCGGTTTCTTCGCTTGAAACCATGTAGTCAATAAAATTACTCAAGCCGAGTTTTTCAATTTTCCTGTATTGAATGTGTGCAGTCATATCGGTACAAAGCGCAATTTTTCCGCCACAATTTTTTATTTTGCTTAAAAACTCAATCACGCCGTCGAAAGGTTGAATTTGTTTTAAAAAATTATCCCAATAAACATTGTACATTTTCAGCGTGTAATTGAAAGGATTTTTGCCTAGAAGTTCCAGCACAGTTTGAAAAAATAAAACTCTGCTGTGACGTGCGCCGCCGTCAGTCAAACGTTCCTCCTTGACAATGCGACGTGCCTCTGTATAGACTGCGCGAAATTTTTCTTCGTCCAAGTTGAAATTTTGCTGTGCATATTTGCAAAGTTGATGCGTTGCGATTTTGTCATTTGCTTTGTAGCTGTAAAGCGTGCCGTCCACATCAAATATAAAGCCTTTGAACATAATTTTTCCTGCTTAAAAATTTACCGAGTGAATAACTTTATAACCGCGTTGCTCAAGTTGTGATTTAACATTTTCAAATTTATCGCCGAGTGTATCAAAACGCACGACAATATTATAATTTTTTTCATCTTGACGGCTGGTAATCAGTGAATCAATATTAACGCCAAGTTCGGAAAAAATTTTTGTAATTTCTGCCATAACGCCGATTTTATTTTCAACTTCAAGCGTAATTCTGGTTTTGCCGCCTTCAGGAAGTCCCATGACATTTACAAAAGTTTTTAAAATATCTGTCGCAGTAATAATTCCGACAACTGCGCCGACATCGCTTATAACCGGCAAGCCGCCGACTTTGTTATTGTACATAATCAGCGCGGCTTCTTCAATCGTGGCGTTTTCATTAACAGTTATAACTTTTTTTTGCATAATGTCGCGGACTTTTAATTTGTCCAAAAGTTCGCGAATTTCAAATTTTGACAGCGAAGTTGCAGGCGAAGGTGCAACGCGCATAACATCGCGGTCGCTAAGATAACCTACCAATTTGCCGCCTTCAACAATTATCATTCTGTGGAATTTATTTTTTTTCATAACTCTGTCAACTTCGCCAATAGTAGCGTCGCTCGACATTGTGACAGGGTGCTTTGTCATTCTTTCAACCACAAACATTTCTAAGACTTCCTTCCGCAAATTAAAATTTATAGCTGAATTTTACAATCTTAAAATGCTTTCGTCAATCTGCGAACCGTCATGCAGAAAACATTTCACAGACAAAATTTTGTCATCAACTTCAAGCGTCAAATAATTATCAATTTCCGGCTGTGGCGCAATAACTTTATCAAGTTTATGATTTATCCACAAATTGGAATATCGAACATCTCCGCTCAAGCCTGTCAAAATATAAAGCGGACCTGTTTCATCAGCCTGAAAATTTTTCAACCTGCCGCGATTGCGGTAAGTATGCAAATGCGCCGTGAACACAACATCAAAATTTAAATCTTCAAAAAGCGGCATAAAATTTTCGCCGACATCTGAAAAACCTTCAAGGCGTTCAGGTCTGCCATTAATTCTGTACTGCAAGACATCTTTGTGAATAAACGCAATTTTCCATGACTTGGCAGTTTTCGCCAAATCTTCACGCAACCAATTTTTTTGAACTTCAATAATCTCCTTGCCGAGTTCTTCCCATTGACTGTCTAAAATTACAAAATGCGCCGCGCCAAAATCAAAACTGTAAAACCTGCGTGAAAAATTTTTAACGCCATTTTCCGGCACAGCAAAATAATTTAAATAAGCAACAGGCTGACGAACTTGCCAAGCGCGATTGTAAGTTTCATGATTGCCCATAACCGGCACAAAAGGCAATTTTTTCAACTGCGCGTCAACTTGATTAAACCACGCATGCCATTGTGAAGTATCCTCGCCATTATCTACAATATCGCCAACATTAACAAAAAATTCTGCGTCAGGATTTTTTTCAAAAGCAACTTTAGCAACGCCTCCCCAAACTTTGTAGTCGGCTGATTGCGAATCCGGAAAAATTATTGCCTTGAACTTTTTATCTGTTGAAGTCTTCAAATCATAAAATTCAGTGCAATGTTCGCCGTCCAAAATTCTGTATTGATATTCCGAACTTGGCTTAAGATTTTTTATTTGCGCTGTGTATTGTAAAATTTCTTCGTTGTCCTCAGCAAAAAAACTTTCCTGCGCGTCAAAAATTTCAGTCGCGTCGGAATTTTTTAATTTTACTTCGACTTTTGGAAAATTTAATTTTGAATCGGCTTGCCACATAATGCAACGCGCAGTTGAATTATCAGCAGAAATAATTTGCCGCAGAAATTTTGCGTTGAGGTCGCTTGTAAATTTTTTTTCAAGGTCGTGAATCGAATTTTCAGCAGTGCGCGAAATTTCACTGCAACCTGTCAAAAATGCACTGCCAATCACTAAACCGCCTGTCAGCGCATTTTTTATAAATTTGCGTCTGTTAATTTTCAAAAATCTCAGCCTCCTTGAATTGAGAGTTTACAACTAAAAAATTTTTGCGTCAATTTCCGATTGTGGTATAATTTTTTTTGAGGTGAGCTGATGAAAATATTTTTAATTGCAGGTACGGCGGACGGTCGCGAACTTGCAAAATTTTTGTCCGATAAAAATCAAGTTACAGCGTCGGTTGTCAGCAACTATGGCAGAAAAATTCTTGAACAATACTCCAATATTAAAATCAATGACAAAAAATTAAATCAGGCTGAACTTGAAAAAATTTTGCGCGAAAATAATTTTGAAATTTTGATTGACGCAAGCCATCCTTATGCAGAAAATGTTTCGCAAAATGCAATTTCTGCTTGTAAATCTGCCGGAATTTTTTATTTGCGCTATGAACGCGCAGAAGTCGAACTAAATTACAAAAAAATTTACCATGTTGAAAGTTATGCTCAGGCAGCTAAAATTTCAGCAGAACTTGGCAAAAATATTTTCTTGACAACAGGCAGCAGAAATTTAAAAAATTTTTTGTCCTGCGCCGAAATTAAAAATTGCAATGTCACGGCGCGAATCTTGCCGACTGCCGAAGTTTTGGCTGAAGTCGAAAAAATTTTGTCGCCAAAAAATATTATTGCAATTCAAGGTCCTTTCAGCGTCGAACTAAATATTGAACTTTATAAGCACGCGCAAGCTGAAGTTATCGTCACAAAAAACAGTGGCGCAGTTGGCGGCGCAGATACTAAAATTCAGGCGGCGGAAATTCTAAATTTGCCTGTAGTTGTAATTGACAGACCAAAAATTATTTATCCATGCGTCGCCAAAAGTTTTCAGGAGGTACAAAATGCAATTTATAACAGAACCAATGTCGATTGAGGAAAAAAGTTTTGAAATAATCGCACCGCATTTAAAAAATTTAAATTTGTCGGCTGAGGAAATAAAAATTTATTCGCGCATAATTCACGCGGCAGGTGATGTCGATTACGCGCCGATTATAAAAATTTCTGAACGCGCAATTCAAGCTGGAAAATCTGCGCTTGAACGCGGCGCAAATATTTTTACTGATGTTGAAATGGTGCGTACGGGAATTAACAAGCGCGTTTTAAAAAAATTCGGCGGCGAAATTTTTTGCAAAGTCGCTGACGCTGAAGTCAAAAAAATTGCCGTGCAAAATAAAATTACGCGCTCAATGGCTGCAATGCGTTTGTTCGGCAAAAATTTAAATAATTCAATCGTGGCAATTGGTAATGCGCCGACTGCGCTTTTTGAAGTTTTGCGCTTAGTGCGCGAAGAAAATATTTCACCTGCGCTGATTATTGGCGTACCTGTCGGATTTGTTGGTGCTGCCGATTCAAAAGCACAGCTTGCCGCACAATCAAAAATTCCATTTGTGACAGTCGAAGGCACTAAAGGCGGCAGTCCAATTGCAGTTTCAGTTGTCAACGCGCTTTTGTATTTGCTTGATAACTCACGCGACTAATTTTGTGGAGGTTTTGAAATGAAAAAATTTCCACGCCTGATAATTGCGGCAACTCAAAGTGGCGCAGGTAAAACTACCATTGTTGCAGGAATTTTATCTGCGCTGAAAAATCGCGGCTTGAAAGTTCAACCTTACAAAGTCGGTCCTGATTATATTGACACAGGATTTCACAAAATTGCATCCGGCAAATCTGCGCACAATTTGGACAGTTGGCTTGTCGGCGAGGAAAGGCTTGCCGATATTTTTTTTGAAACTTTTGCAGACGCTGACATTGCAATTGTTGAAGGCGTAATGGGGCTTTATGACGGCGGCAGGAATGGAATCAGTTCAACTGCACAAGTTGCAAAAATTTTAAATGCGCCGGTAATTTTGGTTATCGATGCAAAAAGCATGGGGGCAAGTGCTGCTGCTTTGGCATTTGGTTTTCGCGACTTTGACAAAGACTTGAACTTTGCCGGCGTAATTTTAAATCGCATTGGTTCAGAAAGTCACAAGCAAATGATTCAAAATGCGCTGGATAAATTAAATATAAAATGTTTCGGCGCAATTGAACGCAATGCTGAATTTTTTTTGCCGGAACGACATTTAGGTTTAGTTCCGACTGCTGAAAATAATTTTAACGCTGTGATTGAAAAAATTTCTGCCTCTGTCGAAAAAAATTTAAATCTTGATGAACTTCTAAAAATTGCTAATGTTCAAGCTAAAAAAATCACAAGATTACAAGATAAAAAGTTTGCGGAAAAATTTTTAAAAATTGCTGTAGCTCAAGATGAAGCTTTTAATTTTTATTATGCCGAAAGTTTGCGTGAACTTGAAAAACTCGGCGCAGAAATTATTTATTTCAGTCCTTTGCATGATAATTTTTTGCCGGAAGTTGACGGCTTAATTTTAGGCGGCGGTTTTCCTGAAATGTTTGCAAGTCAGCTGGAAAAAAATATTTCAATGCGCCAATCAATAAAAAATTTCAGCAAGCCGATTTACGCTGAATGTGGCGGCTATATGTACTTGATGAAGTCAATTACAGATTTTGCCGGAAAAAATTTTGAAATGTGCGGCGTTATTGACAACAGCGCAATTATGACTAAAAAATTGCAGACTGTCGGCTATGTCAGCGCAACTTTGACTAAAAATTGTATTATTGGCGCGGTCGGTGATAAAATTCACGCGCATGAATTTCATTTTTCTGTTGAGGAGAAAAATTTGCAACAAAATATTTTTGACTGCGAAAAATTGCGCACAGGTAAAAAATATTTTGCCGGCTGGGCGAATGAAAATATTTGCGCGTCATATTTACATTTGCATTTTGCAGGTTGTCCGACTGTTGCGGAAAATTTTATCAATGCTTGTAAAAAATCTCGAACGCAGCTTTAAAACTGATGTGCCGAAGAATGTAGTTTTTTTGGCTTTGACTAAAAAAATCAAAACAATTACAATTACTTAGATTTTTATTGGTGGTGATTTTATGATAGAACTTAAGCACATTGAAAAAATTTACTCCGGCGCGGCAGGTAAAGTTCACGCGCTCAAAGGCATTGATTTACATATTGAACGCGGCGAAATTTATGGCATTATCGGACTTAGCGGCGCAGGTAAATCAACTTTGGTGCGCTGTATAAATATGCTTGAACGACCAACTGCCGGCGAAGTTATCGTTGACGGACAAGATATGATGCAACTTTCCGAAAGCCAACTTCGCGACGCAAGAAAAAATATCGGTATGATTTTTCAGCATTTTAATTTGCTGAGTTCAGCGACTGTTTATGAAAATATTGCCTTTCCGCTGACTTTATCAAAAACTCCTGCTGCCGAAATTGAAAAAAAAGTTCGTCCTCTACTTGAACTTGTCGGACTTCAAGACAAGGCTAACCAATATCCTGCACAACTTTCCGGCGGACAAAAACAACGCGTCGGAATAGCCAGAGCTTTAGCTTCAGATCCAAAAATTTTACTTTGCGACGAAGCAACTTCAGCTTTAGATCCACAAACTACAAAATCAATTCTTGCGCTGATTAAAGATATTAACCAAAAACTGAAGTTGACAGTTGTAGTCATTACGCACGAAATGCAGGTTATCAAGGAAATTTGCGACAAAGTTGCTGTAATTTCTGACGGCGTAATTGCTGAGCGCGGCAGTGTTTTGGAAGTCTTTACAAATCCTCAACACAAAATCACGAAAGAATTTATCAGCGTGCTTTTGTCAAATGAACTTCCTGCAGCATTTCGCGGCAATGAAATTTCGCAGGAAAAAACTCCCGGCAGTTTGCTTTTGTTAAGATTGATATTTTTAGGCGAAAGCGCGGACGATCCTGTTTTGGCTGAAATGATTCGCACTTGCAAAGGCGTTGAATGTACAATGCTTTTCGGCAATCTTGATGAAATTCACGGCGTACCTTTTGGCAGAATGATTGTTGGCTTGAGTGGCGAAGATTCTAAAATTCAAGGTGCGTTGGATTTTCTTGAACCTAAAGATGTTCGCGTGGAGGTGATTGGTTATGTCCGCAGAAATAATTCCGCTGTTGAGTAAAGCACTTGGCGA